>JAQTYP010000347.1 GCA_028688235.1 Methylomonas sp. | reverse complement strand
GCCTGGCAACACACCACCGATCACAATATTGACCCGGTGTTGGGTGTAACCCAATTGCAACTCGCTACGCCAGTTCGGATGCAAATCGAGGCCGGCGGTCGTTTGCGCCAGCCAGATTTCCTGCTGCGAACGGCCGGGATCGTCGACTATCGCAAATTCAGGAGGTGGAAACCGAACCAAGCCTAGTTTATCGACTGCTCTGTCGTTATTGATGTAATACACCGAGCTGTCGAGATCGCCTCGCTCGCCGAGCCGGTTACGCAAATGCATGACCAACTGGTGGGTATGCGAGTCGTCGCGTTCGCCGTTACCCTGTTTGGGGTCGCCGAAATGCGTGCCGTCGAATGAATCGTCGCGGCCGGCGGTGAGATTCAAACTGTGCTCGGCATTGGCCCAATCGGCGTAGGCCGTTTCCTGCAGGCTGCCGAAACTGCCGCCTTCCAGATGCAGGCCGGCGCCGCTCTTGTCGCTGTCGCGGCTATGCAAATTGATGTTGCCGCCCAGGCTGCGACCGAAATTCAACATGGCTGCGGAACCGCGCACGATGTCGACGCTGCCGAAAGTTTCGGCCGGAAATAGATCCAGGCTGATCGCGCTGGGTTGTGTCTCGTACAGCGGTATGCCATCTATCGTCACCAAGCCCATGCCGGCGGTCGATCCACGCAAGCGTAATCCGCTGGAGCCGCCCTTCATCCCTTGCGTACTCGTCAGGCCGGGAATGGCACGCAAAACCTGTGTCAGCTCCCGCTGGCCGGAGCGCTGCAAATCGTCTCTCTCCAGATGCGTCGTGCTGGCCGTTTGGGGATACGCGCGGGAGGGCGATTCGACTTCGATGACCGGTAAATGTATGCTTTCCTCGGCAACAGCCGTAGGGGACATGGCGAATATGGAGAAGGTACTGATCAGGGCTGGTAAGGTTTTCATATCCCAATTATCTTAGGGAAAACGCTAAAAATCCATGTTTTATGCGCAGTCCGTCGGCACGTATTTCTCGTTAGTCACGGATTTTGCGAGGTCAAGAAAAGTCGGCGATCGGGTCGGGGTGATGACGGGATTGCGCTGTACACGACTCCTCACACAAGACGAATCCACTTGGAAGCTTTAGCTTCCTTGGTAGTTACTGAAAGCCTGAGCTTTCAAGATCGTGCTCCCAAACAAGAGTTTGGGAGCCAGAAAAATCGCGATCGTTGCGCCTAACGAGTTACGAGTTCAATCCAAGCCACTCCCTCTGTGAGACTGTCGCAAAAGGTAGGTTGGGCTGAATGCAACGCGATAAGTTGCGCACCTCGGATAGGTTGTGCCGAGCCATGTGAGGCGCAACGGTCGCGACAGATGCGCCTAACGGCAGCATCCTATTTGTTCTGGGACTTGGCGCACCTTATCGCGTTTTGGCGAGTTTATTCAGAATGGCGGCGACAACGCCATCTCAAACAGCCTTTATTTAGGGGTCAGCAGTACGGGCGAAGGCTGCTATACCCTAAACGACGGCAATCTGACCAGCGCCGCCGAATTCATTGCTTATGCAGGCACCGGCAAATTCAACCAAAACGGCGGAACCAACGCCATTATCGAGTAATAATGAATTTATTCTTTTCACCGGTTTTCACGTCAACAACACGCTGCAACAAACCGCCTTGAGTCGCGTCGTCATAATATGAAAATCGTCCCATATAGTGATACTCCGGTACCTGCCAAAGCACGAACGTTTTAATAATCCATTGTCCATCGGGAATCTCGTCGAATTCGAAATTTCCACTAGCATCGCAAACTGATTCCTTGATCAATTGCTTAGCTTGGTTACTCTGCTCTACGGGGTATTTTGTCGGATCGGCCAAATAATATGGGGTATTGGGGAACATCAATACACGTTCTCCGGCACACGTCACGACACCACCACCTTTTTGCGTTAAAAATGCTTGACCGGTTACGCTATTGGTACCGTCTTTATAGTTTTGCGCGTCGAATTTATAAAGCACATATGACCTAAACCCTTCGCCACATTGAAAATATTTTCCGGTCTTTCCGCTGTTCGGATCGTCAAATACGACCGTGTTTGCAGGTACTAATGTTGCGCGTCTTTTGTGCCAGATATCGCAAGTTTCTTTGACGGCATGAGGACAGGTATCGCTCAGAGCACGGCGTTCGCACGACTTACCGTCTACTGACAACTCTATTTTTACTTGTTCCCAGCCTGGATATTTTAGATTAGTACAACCAGATAGCATGCAAACGGCAAATGCGCTAATCAACAGCTTATTCATAGTGCCCCATTAAGATTAAAACCATCGAGTCTAACTAACATACTAAGAAAAAATCAACCCACAAGGATGCTGCCGATGTTAGGAGGCGCATCAATCGCGATCGTTGCGCCTAACTAGTTACGAGTTCAATCCAAGCCCCCCCTCTGTGAGACTGTCGCAAAAGGTAGGGTGGGCTGAATGCAGTGAAGCCCAACATTCTGATTTTGTTGGGCTTCGCTCCGCTCTGCCCAACCTACATTTGACTTTTACGACACCCTCTCCGTGAAGAAAACTCGATTGCCTTGTGACTCGCCTGCATGAATACCTCATCAAAGCCAGTCTAGGTCGAAGATTTGCGTAATAACGGCTCCAGTTGGTGATACGGCACGGGCCGGCCGAACAGGAAGCCCTGGACCGTGTCGCAGCCGTGTTGTTTGACGTATTCATATTGCATTTCAGTCTCCACCCCCTCGGCGACGACTTTGAGATTGAGACTGTGAGCCATCGCGATGATAGTCCTGACCAAGGTCTCGTCGTCCGCATCCTGGCCGAGGTCGCGCACAAAAGACTTGTCTATCTTCAAGGTTTGCAGCGGCAGTTGCTTCAAGCGGCTCAACGACGAATAAGCGGTACCGAAGTCGTCTATGCTGAGTTCTATGCCCAATTGCCGTAATTGCTCCAGTATCGCGCAGGCGTCGACACTACCGGGACCAAATAGGCTTTCGGTGATCTCCAATTCCAGCCGCTCTCCCGGAAATCCGGTTTTTTGCAGAATGGCGGCGATGACGTCGAAAAGGTCTTTGCGGATGAACTGGGCGGGAGACAAGTTGACGGCCAGACGGATATCCTGTTTTTCATCGGAACACCAGCACAGCATGTCCCTGCAAGCCCGTTCCAGCACCCATTCGTCTATCGCCGCGATCAATCCGCATTCCTCGGCCAGCGGAATGAATTCTTCCGGGGAAATGAATCCTTCGATCGAATCGTGCCAGCGAGCCAGGGCTTCGACGCCGACGATGGCCTGTGTGGCGGCGTCGCGCCGGGGCTGATAATAAATGGCCAAGGCATTTTCGGCGATGGCTTGGCGCAATTTGGTTTCCAGCGCGAGACGCCTGAGCGCGCGGGAATTCATTTCCGCGGAAAAAAAAGTATATTGATTTCGCCCCCTGTCCTTGGAGCGGTACATCGCCGTATCGGCATTTTTGATGATGACCTCTGCAAGCCCGCCGTCATCCGGAAAAAGACTGATACCTATACTGGTCGTGACGTGCAGGCTATATCCGTCGACCTTTATCGGCTTGGCTATCGCGTCGATGAGTTTGCGCGCCACATCCGCCGCATCGGTGTCGAGTTTGGTCTGAGTCAGCAGCACGGCAAACTCGTCCCCGCCCAAACGGGCCAAGGTATCGCTTTCGCGCAGACAGGCCGAAAGACTGCGAGATACCTCGATCAACAACTTGTCGCCCACGGCATGTCCTAAGGTGTCGTTGATCACCTTGAATCGGTCGAGATCCAGAAACATCACCGCCAGGCGTTGTCCATGGCGTTTGGCCTGATCGATCGCCAGCCGCAAATGATCGTCGAACGTTACCCGGTTGGCGAGGCCCGTCAGTGTGTCGTGGTAGGCCTGGTGCTCGAATTGCCGGGCAAGTTCGGTCAACTCCAGGGTACGCGCCTGTACTTTTTCTTCCAGCTGGTCGCGGATATTTTGCAGTTCGCGGTCCCGCAATTGAATCTGACTGAGCATGCCGTTGAAGTCATCGACCAACGCACCAATTTCATCGGAGGACAAGTTTTCGGCGCGCAATGAGTAATCGCGCTCGTCGGTGACCCGACGGGCGGTTTCCGCCAG
>JAQTYP010000017.1:8411-17502 GCA_028688235.1 Methylomonas sp. | reverse complement strand
TGGCCTTTACCCAGGTTTACGGGCAATTGGTTAGCGAAGTGGGAGGGCGGACCGGCTCGGCCTTGGTCAGCCGTACCGCGCAAAACGTGCTGCTGGAGAATGCAACGACGGCCAGGGAAAATTTGGCTGGGGTTAATCTCGACGAAGAGGCGGCCAATTTAATTAAATTTCAAAATTCGTATCAGGCGGCGGCCCAAGCGGTTTCCGTATCGCGTTCGTTGTTCGATACGTTGATTGGCGCGGTTCGCTAGGGGGCACTATGCGCATTTCGACTCTTTGGCAATATCAGGTGGGCGTCAGCCAAATGCAAAATCAGCAAAGCAAACTGACCGATACCCAGATGAAAATGGCTACCGGGAAAAAGTATTTGACGCCGTCGGAAAATCCGCAGGCAGCGACCAGCTTGATCGATTTCAATCAGCGCATCGATATATATGAACAATTTCAAACCAACATCGGCATGGTCAGGCAGCGGCTGGAATTGGAAAACAGTGCGATAGACGCCGGTATCAATGTCGTGATGCAAATTCGCGATTTGGCCGTGCAAGGCTTGAATGACGTCAACCAGGGGACCAATAGAGCGCAAATCGCCGAAGAAATCGATCAATTGCAAAAGCAGCTATTGACTATTGCCAATACCCAAAATCCTAACGGTGATTATCTTTTTTCAGGCTATGCCAGCAATAAACAGCCCTTCGATGGAAGCTTCCAGTATCAGGGAGACGACCAACGAAGTTTGGCGATAGGTCCGGGACGCACGATGGCAGACGGAAACAGAGGGGACGATGTGTTTGGAGTCTATCAGGCGGTTCCAACGGCAGGAAGTATAGATAATGTATTGCAGGCGATTTCTCAATTAAGTACGGACCTGAAGAATAATGCGCCGCAATCGGCGTCCCTGGCGGATTTTGATAAAGCCCTAGACCGGTTTAGTACCGCCCAGGTGTCGGTTGGCGCCCGTTTGAACACCTTGGACATGCAGGAAAGCCTCAACGAAGATTACATCATCGACTATAAAAGCATGGTTTCGGAAATCGGCGACCTGGATTATGCCAAGGCCATCAGTGATTTCAATTTGCAGCAGACGGCTTTGCAGGCAGCGCAGCAATCCTTCGCCAAGGTACGAAATCTGTCGTTATTCAATTACCTTTAAGCTCTTTGTTCAGCCCTGCATTATGCTGACATGAAACGGCTGTTTTTTGCCCTATGGCCCGACGAAGCAACCCGGCAACAATGCAGGAAGATTCAGCGGGCTGTTCGAGGATATGGTCGACCGGTATCACCAAACAATTTGCATCTGACCTTGGTATTTTTAGGGAATGTCGATCAGGAGCGACTAATTGCAATGACAAAGGCAGCTGCCGATATTGACGCACAGCCGATAACGCTGGTCTTCGATCATTTGCTGTATTGGAAAAGGCCGGCCGTCGTTTGTCTGGGGGTGGAAAGTATAGCTCCCACTGTTTCCCTATTGGTGTCTCAGTTGACGCAGGCGGCCGTTCGGAACGAAATCCCGGTCGATAGTCGCCCTTACCAGCCGCATGTCACCCTGTTGAGGAAGGCCAATACACTGCCCGCCATTCAAATCGAACCGCTAGAGTGGCGAGCCGACGCCTTTTGTCTGGTGGAATCGTGCTCGATGCCGACCGGCGTGGAATATAGGGTCATCGCACATTGGGCTTGCGCCGGCATGCCTGGGCCTGATTCGACGACTTCAGCCGTTTGATTTCCTGTCGCGAATCGCCTCGCTCAGTTGATAGACCGCTAGTGCGTACAACGGACTGTGGTTGTAGCGGGTGATGACGTAAAAATTGTGCAAGCCCAGCCAGAGTTCTTCGCCGTCCAGCAGTGCATAACTGAGCAATTTGGCGTTCTCGCTGTCCGCTAAGACAGTCGGCACGCCGACTCCAAGTTTGCGCAATTGTCCAATCGATGTGTCGGGTTTTAGTCCTTTTCCGATCGCTTGACGGTACGCATCGCTTTTGGCGGCGACCTGAAACGCAATGGCACCGCCCCGTTGCCATTGCTGGGCGACGAAATAGTTGGCTACGCTGGCAATCGCATCTCGACTGTTGTGCCAGATATCGCGTTTCTGATCCTGATCGAAGTCTCTGGCGTACGCTCTAAAACTGCTGGGCATGAATTGCGAGAGGCCCATCGCCCCGGCATAGGAACCCAAGGGTTTCAAAGGGTCCATTTTTTCCTCCCGGCTCAGCAACAAAAAGTTTTCCAACTCCTTCAGAAAAAATTCGCTACGGGCAGGATAGGCAAAGCCCAAAGTCGCCAAGGCGTCGATGACGCGGTATTTGCCGGTAACGGCGCCATAGCGGGTTTCGACCCCGATGATGGCAATGATGATTTCGGCGGGTACGCCGTATTGTTGTTCGACAGTCTTTAACGCGGCTTCATTGTCGCGCCAAAATTGTACGCCGCCGGCTATACGCGATTCGGCCAGGAATATCTCGCGGTATTGATACCAGGGTTTGCCTTCCGCGGGCTTGGCCATCGCATCCAGAATCGATTGCTGAATGTCCACGGATTTGAACAGGCTTCTGAGTTCCGCCTCGTTGAAGGCATGCTGTTTAACCATCTGGCTTATGAAACCGTTCAAGGCTTCGCTACTTGGGATTTCGGCGTTTGCAGGGTTTGCGGACAGCAAGCAGGCGCTTAGCAACGCAAGAGGGAATGTGTGTTTGATTTTCATAAGCGTGAATTAAACGGGTAATAGTTTGCGATGCGTATGTATAGCCATCAAAATACCGAAACCGGCCATCAATGTCACCATCGAAGTGCCGCCGTAACTGATTAACGGTAACGGAACGCCAACGACGGGCAGTATACCGATCACCATGCCGATATTGACGAATACATAAACGAAAAAGGTAAAAGCGAGGCTGCCGGCCAGTAAGCGAGAATAAGTATCCTGGGCCTGCACCGCAATATAAAAACAGCGCAGGATGACCAATAGGTACAGAAACAACAAGCCCACGCAGCCAAACAAGCCGAATTCTTCGGCGAAAACGGCAAAAATGAAGTCCGTGGAGCTTTCCGGCAGAAAATCCAGTTTGGCCTGAGTACTGCCCAGCCAGCCCTTACCGCTGATGCCGCCGGAGCCGATGGCGATTTTGGACTGGATGATGTGGTAACCGGTACCCATCGGATCGGCTTCGGGATTGATAAAGGTCAATACCCGATTGCGTTGATATTCGCGCAGGAAATGCCATAAAACCGGCGTCAACGCCGCCAAAACCACGATTGCGCCTGCCATGAGCCACCAGGACAGGCCGGCAAAAAACAGCACGGCGGCGCCGGAGCTTACAACCAGTAGCGAGGTACCCAGATCCGGTTGTTTGGCTATCAAGAGTACCGGAATGATCAATAACACAAAGGCAACGATGATGTGTTTGGGTTTGGGAGGCAACGAGTGTTCGGATAAATACCAGGCCAGCATCATGGGCGCCGCTATTTTGGTGAGCTCCGACGGTTGAAAGCGAAAAAATCCCAAATCCAGCCAACGTTGGGCGCCCATGCTGATTTGTCCCATGACCATGACCGCAATCAGCAACAAAACACAAACCGTGAACAAGGCCACCGAAAAAGATTGAAATCTGCGAGGATTAATATGCGCCAATACTATCATCAACAGCATGGCCAGGCAGGTGCGGCTGGCGTGGCGTATCAGCAAATCCGTGTTTTGGCCGCCGGCACTGTACAGCACCACGAAACTGAGCGCGCAAATCAGTAATAATGCCAGAAACAGCGGAATATCGATATGCAGTCTTCGGAGCAGGTTGCCGAGCAGCGACGGTGACTGAAATTGTTCGATACGCATTTCAATTTTCATGCGGTTCGTCCTTTTTCGGGTTTAAATAGGCATCGATGATTTTGCCGGCAATCGGAGCGGCCACCGAGCCGCCGTGGCCGCCGTGTTCTGCGACGACGGCGACCGCGATTTTCGGATCGTGTACCGGGGCGAATGCAATGAATAAGGCATGATCGCGCATTTTGAAATCGATGGCGTCTTCATTGTATTTTTCTTCCTGTTTCAGGGTAAACACCTGGGCGGTGCCGGTCTTTCCGGCAATTTGGTAGTCGATGGCCTTGATACGGCCGGCCGTGCCGCGAGTGCCGTGCACGACGTTGGTCATTGCAAAGATGATGTTGTCGACATGGTGTTTATTCAACGGAATTCGAGTTTCCGGCAGCAGTTCGGGCGGCGTGGCGTAATCCGGTGTAATGATTTCCTGCACCAGATGCGGCGTAACGACCTTGCCGTAATTGGCCAATGTCGCGGTGGCCCTTGCCAATTGCAGAGGCGTGACCTGAGTGTAGCCCTGGCCAATACCGGTAATTAGCGTTTCGCCCGGAAACCAAGGGCGATTGCGATGGCTTTTTTTCCATTCCTTGGATGGCATCAGGCCGCCGACTTCGCCGACCAGATCAATGCCGCTTTTTTCGCCAAAGCCGAACTGGTGCATGAAGTCGGACATGCGGTCTATACCCAAAGCCAATGCCAGATCGTAAAAATACACGTCGCAGGATTGGGTGATGGCTTCGTTCATGTCGACCATGCCGTGTCCCCATTTTTTCCAATCCCGGTATTTGTGATCGACGTTGGGCAGTTTGTAGTAGCCGGGGCAATACAGGCGATGACCGAAATCGATGACGCCATATTCCAGTCCGGCCAGCGCGATGAAGGGTTTTACGGTCGAGCCTGGCGGATAAAGGCCGCGTAAGGCTCTATTGTAGAGGGGTTGGTCGGGCGAATCTCTAAGGGCTTTGTATTCCGTGCCAGAGATCCCGGTGACGAAGGGATTGGGATCGAAGCCGGGCCGGCTGGCGAATGCCAGCACGCCGCCGGTCTTGATGTCTATGGCCACCGCGGCGCCGTTGTATTCTCCTAGCGCATCGTAAGCAATTTTTTGGATATCGATGTCCAACGTCAAATAAATGTTGGAGCCGGCGATGGGATCGACCGTGGATAGTGTGTTGACGGCTCGGGCCTGAGCATTGGTTTCGATTTCTTCGTAACCTGCGATGCCGAGCAGATGAGACTCGTAGGATTTTTCGATGCCGTTTTTGCCTATGATGTCGGTGCCACGATATTCGGCGACAGGTAGGGTTTTCAGTTCCTGTTCGTTGATGCGGCCTACATAGCCTATTGCATGAGCCGTCAATTCGCCGTAGGGATAGTGGCGAACCAAACGGGCATACACGTCAACGCCGGGAAAATAAGGCCTGACGACGGCGAACTTGGCGACGTCCTCGTCCGATAGATTTTGCAACAGCGGCGTAGAGACAAACGATTTATTGCGTTTGCGTTGTTTTTGAAACTGCTCGATTTTTTCATCGGAAATAGTCAGCAATTTTTGTAGTTTCGCAAGGGTCTCGTCGAGGTCCTTGATTTGCTCGGGAATCAGCTCCAGGCTGTAAGTGGGGACGTTTTCGGCCAGCATACGGCCATGGCGGTCGTAAATAATGCCCCGGGTCGGCGGTAACGGCGAAATTTTGATGCGGTTGTCTTTGGACAAGGTCGCATAATGCTCGTGTCCGACGATTTGCAAATACACCAGTCTGACGACCAAACCGATGATCATCAGTATGATCAACACAAAAGCTGCGACGATGCGGCTTATAAAAACCCGGGTTTCGGTACGGGGGTCTTTGATCGCGAATCTTCTATCCATGCTTATTCGCTAATGCGGGCCAAAACCCGGATTTTGCGTAATATCAAGAAAACCAACGGCCATGCCAGCGTACCTGAAAACGCGGGATACCAGAACGACAGCGGTAGACGATTGGGGGCTTGCATGCTTTCCATGCCGAATAACAGGCTTTGTCCGCACAGCAGGCAAAACAAGACAAACAAACATTGTTGCGGTAGCGGGAACTGGCGCAGGCGCCGATATTGTTTGATGCTCAGATAGCTGATCAATGCATAAATCAGCGCATATTGGCCTAACAAATGCCCCGTTAGTACGTCGGTAACTAGGCCTATCCAAAACGCGGTAAATACGCCACAGCGTTCGGGTAAGGCAATAGACCAATAAATCAAGGCCAGCATGATCCAGTCCGGATTGAATTCGTTCAAGCTGGGGAGTATAGACATCACGCGAAATACCATCGCAGCGGCGATGGTGGCGAGAAAACACAGATAGGCAACGGGGTTATGGGCTGGCATGGGAATCTTGGTCTTGGCTCGTTTCCGGTGACGACTGTTGTCCGTCTAAAATCAAAGGCGTCGAGTTACTCCAGACGATCAGAAATTCGCGAGTGGTTTCCAGTCTGGCCTTAGGCGTGGCATAAATGTTGGCAAACGATTTATCCGGGCGAGTTTCGAACTTGTCGACGACAGCGACCGGATAGCCTGCAGGAAACACGCCACCCAGGCCCGATGTGACCAGTAAATCGCCCGGAACGATATCGGCGTTCTTGGCTAAAAAAGGCAAATGCAGGCGGTTGGGCTGGCCGGTACCGAAGGCTATGGTCCTAAGACCATTACGATTGACCTCCACAGGAATCGCATGATCGGGGTCGGTAATCAACATGACCTCGGCATTGTTCGGAAAGGCTCTTACCACTTGGCCGACGATGCCGTTGGCATCGAGCACCGGTTGTTCGGGATGGACGCCAAAACGCGTGCCTTTGTTGACCACGACAGTATGTTCATAAGGCATCAGCTTTACCGACAGCAGCTCGGCGATCAAGACTTGTTCGCCCAGCTGGAACGAGTTTTCCAGCAACATGCGCAGGCGGATATTCTCTTTTTCCAGTGCGTCCAGCTTCAGCAACTTGGCGTCATTGATGAACTGGATTTCTTTCAGGCGGCGGTTTTCCTTCTGCAGGTCGGTATAGGAAACGATAGCCTCGGAGAGGGTCTTGACGCTATCGACCGGCAGGCTGGCAACGGCTTGCAACGGGTAAGTTGCCAGCGACAGCAGCGAGCGCAAAGGGTTTAGGTGTCGGGTCCGATAATCCGTCACCAACAGGGCGATCGAAGCCAGTACAGCCGCTAACAGACGCGTATTTAACGATGGGCCTTGGGCGAATAACAGTTTTATGGCAAAACCTCTAGTAACAATGGCGCGACGTTTTGTCCGTGTCGGCGAAGGAAGTCAATACTAGCATAGCAACAAATTTTACCCATGCCGTTGCCGAATGGGTGGAGGGTCAATACGCAAAAAAAGACAGCCCGAAGTGCGGGCTGCCTTTCAAAGGTAAGGATTGCAGATCGAAATGCCGATACTTATTCCAGCGAAAATGCGGAAGCTCCTTTTTTATCCAGCATTTCCAGTACCATGCCGCCGCCTCTGGCTACACAGGTCAAAGGATCGTCGGCGATAAAAACCGGGAGGCCGGTTTCTTCGGCAATCAGGCGGTCTATGTCTTTCAACAAGGCCCCCCCGCCCGTTAGCACGATGCCGCGGCTGGCGACATCGGCGCCGAGTTCCGGCGGCGTTTGCTCCAATGCCACTTTGACGGCACTAACGATGCCGGATAAGGGTTCCTGCAAGGCCTCCAGAATTTCATTGCTGTTCAACGAAAAACTGCGCGGTATGCCTTCGGCAAGATTACGTCCCGTGACCTGTATTTCGCGTACTTCACTGCCGGGGTAGGCGGCGCCGATTTCATGTTTGATTTTTTCGGCGGTGGCTTCGCCGATCAAGGTGCCGTAATTACGGCGAACATAGCTGATAATCGCGTCGTCTAAGCGGTCGCCGCCGATTCGGACCGAAGCCGAATAGACGATGCCGTTCAAGGAAATGACGGCGACTTCCGAGGTGCCTCCGCCTATGTCCAATACCATGGAGCCGTGCGCGGTATCGACGGGCAGGCCGGCGCCAACTGCGGCCGACATCGGTTCCTCGATCAAATACACTTCGCGGGCGCCGGCCATAGCGGCGGATTCGCGTATAGCACGGCGCTCGACCTGGGTGGAGCCGCAGGGCACGCAAATCAATATGCGCGGGCTTGGACGCAGCAGTTTGTTTTCGTGTACTTTTTTGATGAAATAGCGCAGCATGCGTTCAGTGACCGCGAAGTCTGCGATCACGCCGTCTTTCAACGGCCGAATGGCGGTGATATTGCCGGGTGTGCGACCCAGCATGCTTTTAGCTTCGGCGCCGACGGCGGCAATGGTTTTTTGTCCGCGTACCTTGTCTTCTTTGATCGCGACTACGGAGGGCTCGTTGAGAACGATGCCTTGACCTGGAACATAAATGAGCGTATTTGCCGTGCCTAAATCTATCGATAAATCGTTGGAAAATAGGCCGCGAATTCGTTTGAACATGTTTACACCAAAGCGAACGTAAAATCCCGTTACTTTATCAATCAAGCGGGCAGTTGAGCAAGATATAAAGTATGATATTTGGATTAATTGATATGGAGCTTACATGATGTCGTTGACGGCCAGTGACGTGAAGAAAATTGCCCACCTAGCCCGGTTGGGTATCGACGAACAACAAATAGACGGTTATGCCAATGATTTGTCCAGCATCCTGGAATTGATGACGCAAATGGGGCAGGCCGACACCGCCGGCGTGGCTCCCATGGCGCATCCCTTGGATCAAACCCAGCGTCTGCGCGAAGACAGGGTGACAGAGACCGATCGGCGCGATCATTTCCAAGCCATTGCTCCGCAAACCGAAGCCGGATTATATTTGGTCCCTAAAGTCATCGAATAAGTAAAGATCATGCATAAACTTACCTTGACCGAACTGGCAGCCGGGCTGCGCAGTAAAGAATTTTCCAGCGTGGAGCTGAAGCAAGCTTTTTTGAACAGAATTCGCCAGCACCAGGGCTTGAATGCCTTTATTACCGTCAGCGAAGATAAGGCCTTGCAACAAGCCGAAGCGGCCGACCGACGTCTGGCTGATGGCGAGGCGTCGGCGTTGGCCGGTATTCCTTTTGCTCACAAAGACATTTTCTGTACGCTAGGTACCAAAACCAGTTGCGGATCGAAAATGCTGGATAACTTTATCGCTCCGTACGATGCCACCGTGGTCGATAAATTCAACCAAGTCGGTGCCGTGATGCTGGGCAAGTTGAACATGGACGAATTTGCGATGGGCTCGTCCAACGAAACCAGTTT
>JAQTYP010000017.1:0-8401 GCA_028688235.1 Methylomonas sp. | reverse complement strand
TAGCGATCGCGTGCCCGGCGGATCGTCCGGCGGCTCGGCAGTCGCCGTGGCCGCCCGCCTGGCGCCGGCCGTGACCGGCACCGACACCGGCGGCTCGATCCGCCAGCCGGCGGCCTTGTGCGGCATTACCGGCTTGAAACCCACTTACGGCCGGGTATCGCGCTACGGCATGATTGCCTATGCTTCCAGTCTGGACCAGGGCGGACCGATGGCGCGCAGCGCCGAAGATGCGGCATTGTTGATGCAAGTCATGGCCGGTTTCGACACTAAAGATTCCACCAGTGTCGACCAACCCGTCCCCGATTACAGCGCAAGCTTGAACGACGATCTAACCGGCCTGAAAATCGGCTTGCCGAAACAGTTTTTCAGCAGCGAACTGGACAGCCAAATGGCGGCGGCGATTCAATCTGCAGTTTCCGAATATCAAAAACTCGGCGCGACCATTCATGAAGTGGACATGCCCAACCTGGAGCTGGCGATCCCGGCTTATTACGTCATCGCCTCCGCCGAGTGCTCGTCAAACCTGTCGCGCTACGACGGCGTGCGCTTCGGCTACCGCTGCCAGAATCCAGCCGACCTGACCGACCTCTACACCCGTTCGCGCGGCGAAGCTTTCGGCGCAGAAGTCAAGCGCCGCATCCTGACGGGCACTTATGCGCTATCGGCCGGCTATTACGATGCTTATTATTTGAAGGCCCAGCAAGTCCGCCGCCTGATTAGCGACGATTTCAAACGCGCGCTGTCCGAAGTCGACGTGTTGATGGGGCCGGTCACGCCCAACCCCGCCTTCAAAATCGGCGAAAAAACCAGCGATCCGGTGCAGATGTATCTGGAAGATATTTACACCATCGCCATCAACCTGGCTGGTCTGCCAGCGCTCTCGATTTCGGCCGGATTCATAGCCGGCCTGCCGGTCGGTCTACAGGTCATCGGCAATTATTTCAGTGAAGCCAAGTTGTTGAACATCGGTCATCGCTACCAGCAAGTGACCGATTGGCACCTTAAAGTGCCGAAGGGTTTTGAATAGCGGAGATGAGTCATGGCTAAGATCACCGAATTATCGCAACTGGATATGAACGGCACCTATAGCTATGCCGATTACCTGACTTGGCGACTGGAGGAAAGCGTCGAGTTGATCAAGGGCAAGATCATGGCGATGTCGCCTGCACCGAATGTCAAGCACCAGCGAATAGCACGCGATTTGCTAATTCTTATTGACAGACATTTGCGAGGTAAAACGTGCGAAGTATTCATCGCCCCCTTCGACGTTAAACTCTATGACCGCCGCAAATCGCTGCTTAAAGACCAGGAAGCATTCAGCGTTGTTCAACCGGATTTGTGCGTCATCTGCGACCCAGGAAAACTGACCCTGCAAGGTTGCGATGGCTCGCCCGACTGGATTATCGAAGTACTGTCACCCGGCAACAGCAAAAAGGAAGCGCGGCTGAAATTCGATCTGTACCAGGAAAACGGCGTCACCGAATACTGGATGGTTCACCCTTACGAACAAACCGTTTACCAATTCGTCCTGGATGATGCAGGCAAATATCAACTACACGCCTTACACGCCGGCGACGAAATTGCCACGCCCTATTTATTCCCCGACTTGCAAATCGACTTGAACGACGTTTTTGCCGAATAGTTTTTAAAGGAACCATCATGAGCTCACAATGGGAAGCCGTTATCGGCCTGGAAATCCATACCCAACTTTCTACAAAATCGAAAATCTTCTCCGGCGCGGCGACCGCTTACGGCGCCGAACCCAACACCCAAGCCTGCGCGGTCGATTTGGGACTGCCCGGCGTATTGCCGGTCTTGAATAAAGATGCGGTACGCAAGGCCGTGACCTTCGGCTTGGCGATAGACGCCGAAATCGCCCCGCATTCGGTGTTTGCCCGCAAGAATTACTTCTACCCCGACTTACCGAAAGGTTATCAAATCAGCCAGTTCGAGCTGCCCATCGTCGGCAAAGGCCATCTGGACATTGAAGTCGACGGCGTCGAAAAACGCATCGGCATCACCCGCGCCCACCTGGAAGAAGATGCCGGTAAATCCTTGCACGAGGATTTCCACGGCCTGACCGGCATCGACCTCAACCGCGCCGGCACGCCGCTACTGGAAATCGTCTCCGAGCCGGACATGCGTTCGGCCAAGGAAGCCGTGGCCTACATGCGTAAGTTGCACGAACTGGTCAGATACCTGGAAATCTGCGACGGCAACATGCAGGAAGGCTCGTTCCGCTGCGATGCCAACGTTTCGGTGCGCCCGAAAGGCCAGCAGGAATTTGGCACCCGCGCCGAAATCAAGAACATCAACTCCTTCCGCTTCGTCGAGAAAGCCATCAATCACGAAATCGAGCGGCAGATCGATGTCATCGAAGGCGGCGGCAAGGTCGTGCAGGAAACTCGCCTGTATGATGCCAACAAAGACGAAACCCGCTCGATGCGCAGCAAGGAAGAAGCCAACGACTACCGTTACTTTCCCGATCCGGATTTGTTGCCGGTGTTGATTGAAGACGCGTTGAAAGAAGAAATTCGAGCCACGCTGCCGGAACTGCCGGCTGCCAAAAAACAGCGCTTCATTAGTCAATACGGTTTGGATGGCGAAAGCGCCACGACACTGACTTCGTCGCGAGAATTGGCCGACTATTACGAAAAAGTCGCCGCCGAATCCGGCGAAGCCAAGCTGGCGGCTAACTGGATGACCGGCGACGTACTGGGCGCCTTGAACAAGGCTGGCCTGGAGATAGCCGTTTGCCCGGTCGACGCCGATCGCTTGGCGGGTCTCTTGAAACGTATCGCCGATAACACCATCTCCGGCAAGACCGCCAAGCAAGTGTTCGACAAGCTGTGGAACGGCAACGCAACCGCAGACGAAATCATCGAGCAGGAAGGCTTGAAGCAAATCACCGATACCGGTGCGATCGAGGCCATCGTCGATAAGGTGATCGCCGCCAATCCGGTGCCGGTCGAGCAATATTTGGCCGGTAAGGACAAGGCCTTGATGGCCTTGGTCGGCCAGATCATGAAGGAAACTCAAGGCAAGGCGAATCCTGGGGAAGTGAATAAGATGTTGGTGGCGAAGTTGAAGGGCTGATGTTTGTTTTTAGTGAGCAAGAAAATAGTTTTCATCGCCGAGCCTAACGGAACTGGAAAGTCTGGCTTTGCCAGAGAGTTTTGAACGGTGAAGCTCTTCTAATGTCGAAAGCAATTGATGAACACGCGAAGGCTACCGACTTAAGCCGGGACAGTCATACTTAAGCCGGGACAGTCATAGGTTAAGCCGTTCGTGGTGAGAAAAGTCGAACCATGAATGGCTTAACCGTTCACCCTTCGACAAGCTCAGGGCGAACGGTTAAGCCTCCCTCTGTGTCCCGTTTTAAACGAGAAGCCCACGCGAACAAAGGTGATGGTTCTGCCGTAGAAACAACATTGAGCGGATTAGGATAGGTTCTATCCACATCAATTTTTTTTCAGGCTCAAGGCTTTCACCAGAAAACGATAAGCTTTTCGAAGTGAAGTGCACACGAATTTGACCTACGGACTTGGCCAAGTGTCTTTTGCATGATAAGTCGCCAGATTGTACTGTGTTACTATTTGCCCGTGTCTTTTTTGCCGTTTTTTTATGAAGACTGATTTTTTGCCTCATCACCCTCTCGTCGATCGTTTCGGCCGAGCCGTCACCTATTTGCGCGTTTCGATCACCGATAGGTGCGACTTTCGTTGCGTCTATTGCATGGCAGAGGATATGACCTTTCTGCCGCGCCAGCAGATTTTGTCATTGGAAGAAATCCGTTTTATTTGCCAAGCCTTTGTAGAACTGGGGGTTGGCAAGATTCGCATTACCGGCGGCGAGCCGTTGGTGCGTAAAGGGGTTCTCGATTTGTTGCAACAAATCGGCCAGTTGGGCGGATTGCGCGAACTGGTCATGACCAGCAACGGTTCCCGACTGGCGCAAATGGCGGACGAGCTGCACGCGGCCGGCGTCAAGCGCATCAATGTCAGCCTGGATACCCTGGATCCGGTTAAGTTCAAGGCGCTGACGCGTATCGGGGATCTGGAACAGGTTCTTAGAGGTATCAACGCCGCGCGCGAGGCGGGTTTCGAGCGCATCAAAATCAACGCGGTCATCTTGAAGGATCGCAATCATCTGGAAGTGTGCGATTTGGTGCAATTTGCCGTCGAACGCGGTCTCGATATCAGTTTCATCGAGGAAATGCCGTTGGGCGCGGTCGACAACCATGACCGCAGCGAAGCACATTATCCCAGCCATAGGATTAAGCAGGATCTGGCTAGTCGTTTTCGGTTGGAAGCTGTCCACGATAAGACCGGCGGGCCGTCGGACTATTTTCGAATTCAAGGTTCCGACAGCCGGGTCGGATTCATCTCTCCACACAGCGCCAATTTTTGCTCCAGCTGCAATCGGGTGCGGCTGACAGCCGAGGGGCGTTTACTGCTGTGTTTGGGCAACGAACATTCGGTCGATCTGAAAGCCGTCGTCAGGCAGCGTCCCGGCGATATCGACTTCCTGAAGCAGGCTATTATTAGCGCAATCGACATAAAACCAGAAAAACACGAATTCAATATCCATGAACGGCCGGTCATTTTGCGACATATGAATGCTACCGGAGGTTGATAACAAGAGGAGACACCATGACCGATAATAAAGCCTATCACATCGTCGCCGAAGCCAGACGCTACAAAGAAGAGCGCGAGAAGGGCTATCGCGAGCAGGCCCTGAAACTGTTTCCGTGGATTTGCGGCCGATGCGCGCGCGAATTCGATCATAAGAATCTGCGCGAATTGACCGTGCATCATGTCGACCACAATCACGATAACAATCCCCAGGACGGCAGTAATTGGGAATTATTGTGTTTGTATTGCCACGATAACGAGCACCAGCGCTTCGAGGAGCAGATTCGCTACGGCAGCAAAGGCGATTCGGGTAACATGGGCCCAGTCGCGACCTTCAATCCGTTCGCCGATTTGAAAAAGATGATGCAGAAGGGCGAATGAACAAATGCCGATGGGCTACGGCCAGCGCCAGCGAAGAACGCTATCACGATAACGAATGGGGTGTGCCGTTGCACGACGACCGTCTGTTGTTCGAGTTTCTGATTCTGGAAGGGGCTCAGGCTGGCCTGAGCTGGCGTACCATACTGGATAAGCGCGAGGCCTATAGGCAGGCCTTCGATGAGTTCGATGCGGAAAAAATAGCGCTCTATGACCAGGCCAAATTCGACGAACTGCTGGCGAATCCGGCTATTGTACGCAATCGCTTGAAAATTCAGGCGGCCGTGACCAATGCCAGGGCATATCTGGACATACTCCGGCATTTTGACAGTTTCGATGTTTACATCTGGCAATTTGTCGGAGGTAGGCCGAGACAAAATCATTGGCGGACGCATGAGCAAATCCCGGCTTTCAGTCCCGAGTCGGAGGCAATGAGCCTGGACCTGAAACGACGCGGTTTCAAATTCGTCGGCAAGACCATTTGTTATGCCTACATGCAGGCGGTCGGCATGGTCAACGATCATACCATCGATTGTTATCGGCATGCCTCCTTGGGCAAAATCCAATGACAAGCGAATCCGAACGTAACAAGTCGCAAGACGATTGCGAACGCTTGATTTCCAGCCATAAAACGCTGCTGATGGCCACCCGGTCGCCGGACGGACATGCCGATATCAGTTACGCGCCCTATGTGCGCGAAGGGAACAGCTTTTATATTTTCGTCAGCGAAATGGCCAAGCATACGAATAATCTATTGGCTCATCCTGAGGCATCGATACTCTTCATCGAGGAGGAGGCCGATGCATGCAATCTTTTCGCGCGAAAACGGCTGACGCTGGATTGCCAGGTGCGGGAAGTGCAAAACGGTGACCCGGAGTATGTCAGGCAGTTGCTGGCGATGACGGAAAGGTTCGGCGAAATCGTCGAGGTATTGCGTACGTTGAAAGACTTTCATCTTTTGGCCTTGACTCCGAGCCGGGGACAATTCGTCGCCGGTTTCGGCAAGACCTTTGCCTTGGATGGCAATGGCTATTTGCAATAACTACCGGACGGCGGTGGGTTGGCGATGCGTGATCTGAGCCGATTGATAGGCCTGAATCTGATCGTCGCTATCGGTTATTTTATCGGGGGCTGGCTGGGTTCTTTATTGGCGACTCCGCCGAGTAATGTCAGTCCGATCTGGCCGGCGGCCGGCGTCGCTTTGGCGGCGTTATTGGTCCGGGGAACCGCGTTATTGCCCGGTCTTTTCCTCGGCGCCTTGGTTACTCAATTCTACGCGTTTCTGGATAGTGCCACCTTCGATAAAATTTTGGAATCGTTGAGTATAGGGCTATTCGCCGCCATCGGCTCCTGTTTGCAAGCATGGGCGGCCATGTGGGCTATCGAACGCTGGGTCGGGAAACAGGACCCGCTGATCGACGATCGCAAAATTCTGCGATTTTTCGTGTTGATTGCGGCAAGTTGCTTGCTGTCTGCGTCGATAGGCAGCGCTTCGCTGTACGCTCAGGGCATCATCAGTCTGTCCAATATGCCGAGCAGTTGGTTGACCTGGTGGGCGGGCGATACCATAGGTTCGGCGATTTTTACGCCCTTGCTGTTATTGTTCGTCGGGAAACCCAAAAATAGTTGGCTCGCCAGACGGCGCATGGTGCTGTATCCACTATCGCTCGTTATCCTTTTGGTGTTGACTGCATTTAAATTTAGCCTGCATCAGGAACATCAGCGCATAAGCAGCGTATTCGAACGACAGGTGGAGTTGTTGCACATCACGATAGAACGACGTTTGCATGATCATGTGCTGAGCAATCAAGCGATGAAGCGCTTGTTCGATAGTAGCGACCAAGTGCGGCAAGATGAATTCGAGCGCTTCGCCCAATCGATACTGGATTCGGACGCCGCCGTTTTGGAATGGACGCCGCGTGTCCCGGCGGATCAGCGCTCCCTATGGGAAACGACTCATAGTGTGGCTATTCGGCAGAGGGATGAATTCCAGGGCATGGTTGCCGCTTCACCCAAGGCCGAATATTTTCCCGTGACCTACATAGTGCCCGGCCGGGGTAACGAACGCGCTTTTGGTTTCGATATCAGCAGCAATCCGGACGTTGCGCCGGTGATTTCTGCGGTTATAGACAGCGGCATGGCCATGGCGACGGGTAGTGTGCAGTTGATTCAGGACGATAGCGGGCATTCCGGCACAGTCATTTATGCGCCGATTTATCGTAAAAACATGCCTTTGGCGACGGTAACGGAAAGGCGGCAGGCTTTCTTGGGCTTTATCGCCAGCGTGTTTCGGCTGGATAAGGATGTCGATGCGATTTTCGACTGGTTGGGTGCTAAGGAATTGCAGATATTGCTGGAGATTTTCGATAAGGACAAATTGATTTATAGCAATTTGCCCGTCGATTATCACCAGAACCTGCGTTTTGGCGACTTCGGCAAGAGTCTGGATATTGAATTCGTTGAACGCCGTTGGCGCCTGCATTTTTATCCGGCGGCGGAATTTTTCCATCGGCAACAATCGCCGATGAGCGCTTGGTTATTGTTGGGGGGATTTTTGTTGTGCGGGCTGACTTGTTTCGGTTTGCTGTTGCTGACGGGGCGTACCGCCAGGGTCGAAGAATTGGTCGCAACCCGGACTTTCGACTTGTTGCGCAGCAACGAGGCCCTCAATCAGGAAATCGCGATTCGTCGTCGGCACGAAGACGAACTGCGGGTGGCGGCGACAACCTTCGAATCCCATGAAGCCATACTGGTCACCGATGCCGCCGGTACGATATTGCGCGTCAATAAAGCCTTCACCGATATCACGGGTTACAGCGCCGAAGAGGTGATAGGCCGGAATCCTCGCTTATTGTCGTCCGGTTATCACGATCAGGCGTTTTATAAACAAATGTATCAGGAGCTTGCGGAAGGCAACCAATGGAAGGGCGAGATCTGGAATCGGCGCAAGAACGGCATGGTTTTTCCGGAGATGCTGACGGTTACCTGTGTGCGCGACGAACACAAGCGTTTGACCCATTATGTGGCGATATTTTCCGACATCAGCGCGCAAAAGGCCGCCGAGCAGGAAATTCGCAACTTGGCCTTTTTCGATTCGTTGACCAATTTGCCGAATCGGCGGCTATTGCTGGACAGGTTGACTCAGGAAATCGCCGCGTCGAAACGCCGGGCTGGTTTTGGCGCGTTGTTTTTCCTCGATTTGGATCATTTTAAAAATCTCAACGATTCCCGCGGGCATCAGGTCGGCGACGAGTTGCTGATTCAAGTCGCTCAGCGTTTGAAATCCCTTATTCGTCACGAAGATACGGCTTTCCGCCTGTGAGGGGACGAGTTCATCGTCATGGTGCCAGGAAGGTTTTCGAGCTTGCAGCAAGACACCGATCATGCAG
>JAQTYP010000346.1 GCA_028688235.1 Methylomonas sp. | reverse complement strand
TCGCCAAAGACAACAAAGTCGTCATCGTGTCGACGATTTTCGAAAAACGTGCCCCAGGCCTGTATCACAACACCGCAGTGGTATTTGATAAAGACGGCAGCCTGGCCGGAACATTCCGCAAAATGCATATCCCGGACGATCCGGGGTTTTATGAAAAGTTTTACTTTACCCCCGGCGACTTGGGTTTCAAACCGATTGAAACCTCCATCGGCAAGTTGGGTGTACTGATTTGCTGGGATCAATGGTATCCGGAAGCGGCCCGCCTGATGGCATTGGCGGGCGCCGATGTGTTAATTTACCCTACGGCAATTGGCTGGAACCCGGCCGATGCAGCCGACGAAAAACAGCGCCAGCTGGATGCCTGGATTACCGTGCAGCGTGGACATGCCGTGGCCAATGGTTTACCCTTGATCGCCTGTAACCGGATCGGGTATGAAGCTGCGCCGGATCAAACCAATGGCATCCAGTTCTGGGGTAACAGTTTTATCGCCGGCCCGCAAGGCGAATATCTCAGTCATGCCGATGACCGGCAAGACACGCTGTTAATGGCCAGTCTCGACCCTAAACGCAGCGAAGATGTGCGCCGCATCTGGCCTTTTCTGCGTGATCGTCGTATCGATGATTACGGCGAACTGGTGAAACGTTATATAGATTAAGGGAGGACCTCTAAAAAATCCCCTCTCCCTGAGGGAGAACAAGCTTTTTTGAATTTTTAGAAGTCCACTCAACTGTAAATTCATTTGTCACTAAACCAATCGTCATACTTGATGAACTTTATATACTGAAAATAACCATGATTGAATTAGTTTGGGTAGGTAGCGCCTATCTGATGGGATTACTGGTCAGCCGTTTGATGTTTCCGCCGTTGGTAGGCTATCTGATAGCGGGTTATGTATTACATGCCTCGGGCTTCACCACCTTCACCGCCATTCCGCATATCGCCGACATCGGTATCGAATTATTACTCTTCACAGTCGGACTGAAAATCAAACCCCGCTCATTGATTCGTAGCGAGGTTTTAAGCGTCGGAGGCTGGCACTTGATGATTGTCAGCGGCGTCTCCGCCCTGATGTTTTTCTGGCTGGATAAACAAATCACCGGCGGCCTGGTATTGGGCATCAGTTTAGCGTTGTCCAGCACCGTACTGGCCATCAAGGTACTGGAAGATAACGGCGAGCTGTCATCGTTTCACGGCCGGGATGTATTGAGTATTCTGATTTTGCAGGATTTGATCGCCATCGTCCTGCTGGCTTTCACCGACGGCCATCAACCCACGCCCTGGGCGCTGGAATTACTGGCCATTCCTTTCCTCCGCCCTATCGCCTATCGTTTGCTGGAAGCCAGCCGTAACGAAGAGTTGCGCTTAATGCTGGGGGTCAGCATGGCCCTGGCTGGCGGCGTGTTTGCGGATTACCTGGGTATTTCGGCCGACATCGGGGCGTTATTGACCGGCATTATGCTGGGCGGTCACAGCGAAACCGAGGATATTGCGCATAAACTCTGGAGTCTGAAAGAACTGTTTCTGGTGGCGTTTTTCCTGCAAATCGGTCTGAACGATCTGCCCACTCAGGAACAGGCGCTCACCGCTTTATCCTTGTTAGCCTGGCTACCGCTGCAGGGCGGGCTGTTTTTCTTCCTGTTCATTCTGGCCGGATTACGGGCCCGCACGGCGTTTGTGTCGTCGCTGGCGCTGACAACCTACAGCGAATTCGCGCTGATTACCACTGAATCGGTGGTCAAGGCCGGTTTGTTGGCTCCGGAATGGAAATCCATTATCAGCTTGTCCGTGGCCGGATCATTAGCCATCGCCGCGCCTTTGAACCGCTATTCACACCTGATATTCAACAAGTTGGAACCGCTACTCACCCGTTTCGAACGCAAAAAACGGCAACAACATTTTGGCCGCATCCCCGAATCGCTAGGCGCAACCGAATGGCTGGTAGTGGGCATGGGACGCACGGGAGTGTCGGCCTATATGGCGCTGCATGCCAAAAAGAAGCGCGTCGTGGGCTTGGACGCCGACCCTACGGTTGTGGAAATCCAGCTCGCAAAAAATCGCCGGGTGATTTACGGCGATTCCGTCGATACCGAATTATGGAGCGGGTTACCGCTGAATAAAATTAAAGGTATCATTTTGACCATACCTGACTTTGACCTCAGATTTTCCGCGATCCAGCAACTGAAACATCGCGGATATAATGGCAAAATCGGCACAATTTGTTATTACAGCGACGAGCAAGAAGAATTGCAGCGCCTCGGCGCCGACTTTGTGGTTCATCCGTTATACGAAGCCGGCAACCTCATGGCCGATCACATGCTGAATTTGGATGAATAGTCGCCTCGCCCGAATCGGCCGGCGCCGAACCCTTAACAATTGCCATCATGCCAAGCATCAAGCGTTTTTTTAAGTTGATCGTAAACAGTTGTTTCGATCTGTTACCAATTCTGGTGGTTGTGCTGGTATTTCAATTGCTGGTCATTCAACAGCCCATTCCGAACGTTGCCGATTTGATAGCCGGCTGCCTGTTCGTGGTGCTCGGTTTAACTTTTTTCATGCTGGGCCTGGAACAGAGTCTGTTTCCCATCGGCGAATCCATGGCCAACGCCTTTGCCCGTAAAGGCAGCGTATTCTGGTTATTGCTGTTTGCATTTTGCCTGGGGTTTGGTTCCGCCGTGGCCGAACCCTCTTTGATCGCAGTTGCCCAAAAAGCCGCCGATATCGCCGGTGCCGCGCATTTCATTGAAAACAATCTGGAAGCAAAATCATACTATGCATTGACGTTGCGCCTAACGGTAGCGGCTGCCGTGGGCATGGCCATTGTAATTGGCGTATTACGCATCGTGATAGGCTGGCCGCTGCACTATTTCATCATCGGCGGCTACTCCATCGTGACTATATTGGCGCCTTTCGCTCCGGCCGAAATTGTCGGAATTGCCTTTGATTCCGGGGGGGTGGCGACCACCACCATTACGGTACCTCTGGTTACCGCCCTGGGTATTGGCTTAGCCAATTCCATCAAGGGCCGCAATCCGATAACGGAAGGCTTCGGGCTGATTGCCTTTGCTTCATTATTGCCGACGATATGCGTCATGACCTTTGGAATAGTGACGTGATGCAGTGGTTTGAACAGTTCCTGGCGGCATTTCTGGAAACAGGTCGAAATGTCATGCCCATTGTCATCGTCATCATCTTCTTTCAACTACTGGTGATTCGTAAACCATTGCCACATCCGGGCCGAACTTTGTTGGGATTTATGAATATCTTGATCGGCATTACTTTTTTCCTGGACGGTCTGAATATCGCGTTGTTTCCACTCGGCGAACTCATGGCCAAACAACTGTCAACCCCGGAATTTTTAAATCTGTCAGATAACTCGGAAACCACCGACTGGCAACATTACATGTGGGTTTATCTGTTTGGAGCATGCATCGGTGCCGCCACCACCTTAGCGGAGCCGTCCCTGCTGGCCGTGGCCATCAAAGCCGAAGAAATTTCCAGTAAGTCCATCAACGCCTGGGGCTTGCGCATCGCGGTCGCATTGGGGGTTGCAATTGCAATCGCGTTAGGTACTTTCAGAATCGTCACGGGCACGCAGCTGTATTACTACGTAATTGCCGCCTATGCCATAATTGCCATCCAAACAGTGTTTGCGCCTAAATTGATGATTGGACTTGCCCTCGACGTGGGCGGCGTCACCACCTCCACCGTTACAGTACCCATCGTAACCGCGCTGGGCTTGAGTCTGGCAACCACCCTTCAAGGCCGCGATCCGTTGCTGGATGGCTTTGGTTTAATTTCCCTGGCCATGTTGCTTCCCTGCATCAGCGTGCTGGCATATGCTCAACTCGCCGAATGGCTTAGCAAAAAACGCAATTTAAACCACACGTGAGGATTATCATGCGCTTCAAATTGATCATTGCATTTGTAGACGATACCAAAACCGATCTGGTGCTGGATACCGCCCGTAAAAGCGGCGCCAAGGGCGCCACGGTGATTAACCAGGCCCGCGGCGAGGGTATCAAGCAATCCAAGACATTCTTCGGTCTGACGCTGGATGTCCAGCGAGATGTTTTACTGTTTTTGGTTGAAGAACACTTAAGCCGCCATATTCTGGAAAAAATCGCCAAGGCCG
>JAQTYP010000345.1 GCA_028688235.1 Methylomonas sp. | reverse complement strand
CTACGACGTCGCTGCCGGGCAGTTGATCGGGCACGGTAAGGCCCGCGCCGAAAGGCGATTTGTGCCCGCCTCGACCTTCAAGATTGCGAACGCGCTAATCGGGCTTTCCTCGGGTGCGGTAAACAGCGTCGACGAAGTGCTGCCTTACGGAGGGAGTCCGCAGCCGTTTAAAACCTGGGAAAAGGATATGGGGTTGCGGGAGGCGATTAAGCTGTCCAACATTGCAATTTTTCAGCAACTGGCCCGCCGTATTGGTCTACAACGCATGCAGGAAAACGTTTCGCGACTGAATTTCGGAAACCAGACAATAGGTTCAACGGTAGATCGCTTTTGGCTGGACGGACCACTCGAAATTACGGCAGTCGAGCAAACCCAATTTCTGGCCAAGCTTGCTCGGGGCCAATTGCCGTTCCCCAAAGCCATTCAGGCCAGTGTTCGGGACATCGTGCTATTGGAGCAAGGAGATGGCTGGCAGTTATACGGCAAGACCGGCTGGGAAAACGCACCGAACGCGGGCGTTGGCTGGTGGGTCGGCTGGGTGGAGAAACAAGGCCGGGTTTACGCCTTCACGCTAAACATGGACATGCGCGATGCGTCCGACGCCGGAAAGCGCGTAGAACTGGGTAAAAGCGCGCTTAAAGCGTTGGGGGTAATGTGAGAAGGACCTGTGCCGATTAGTGTGGAAGAATAAGAAGTCCGATCATTTGTTTGCCTAATTTCTGGCGCCGACTTCATCTCAAATTCTGCAAAACCATCGGTGCTACAGCTGATAACTTTGCATAGATTAGCAAGGTCGTTGACATTGTCCGTCGCTAACCGAAAACCGCAGTGACGGTTGGGGTTTCTGTTTTCAGTCAACCGATAAGCGATTAACGCCGCTAAACAGTGCGCCGAGCGACGCGGTCAGAATGCTGTCGGCCAAACCCACGCCGTAGCGTACGGTTTGGTTGTGCGACGAAGCGATTTCGACAATCGCACAAGCCTTCGCATCGCCGCCTTTGATGCTTTCGCCAAGCGAACGTTCTTCATAACTGCGGACGGTTACCTCAATGCCGATGCCTTGCAGGGCCAGCACCGCGGCGTCGACCGGTCCGTTGCCCACGCCAGTTAAAGCGTGCGGTTCGCCGTCCCATTCGATTTGCAGCTGTATGGCTTGGCCTTGCGCGTGCTCGAACAATTGATGGCCCCGGTAACGCAACGGCTTCGCCAAATCCAGATAGGTCTGGGCAAACAATTGCCATAACGGTTCCGCGCCGATTTCGCCGCCGTGGCGGTCGGCGTGCTGTTGGACCACACGCCAAAACTCGCTCTGCAAAAGGCGCGGCAGCACCACGCCGTAATGGCTTTCCAGCAAATGGGCGATGCCGCCCTTGCCGGACTGGCTGTTGATGCGGATCACCGCGTTGTAACCGCGGCCGACGTCGGCCGGATCGAACGGCAGATACGGCACATTCCAGACGCTATCGGGTTGCCGGGCGGCAAAGCCTTTCTTGATGGCGTCTTGGTGCGAGCCGGAAAATGCGGTGAACACCAACTCGCCGGCATAAGGTTGGCGCGGCGGCACGCTCAAGCCGGTGCAAGCCTCGAAATCGCCCACCACCTTGCCGATGTCGGAAAAATCCAAGCCCGGCGCGACACCCTGGGTGTACAGATTCAAGGCCAGCGTTACCAAATCCACGTTGCCTGTGCGCTCGCCGTTGCCGAACAAGCAACCTTCGACGCGCTCGGCACCGGCCATCAAAGCCAGTTCGGCGGCAGCCACCGCCGTGCCCCGGTCGTTGTGCGGATGCACGCTGAGGATCACGCTGTCGCGGCGGGCGATATGCCTGTGCATCCATTCGATCTGGTCGGCGTAGACGTTCGGCGTCGCCGTTTCCACCGACGACGGCAAATTGAGGATGATCTTATTGTCCGGCGTCGCGCCCCAGACGGCGCTGACCGCATCGCACACCTCAACGGCGAAATCCGGCTCGGTGGCGCTGAAGGTTTCCAGGCTGTATTGCAAACGCCACTGGGTTTGCGGCTGGTCGGCGGTCAATTGTTTGACCAAGCGCACCGCATCGACGGCCATCGCCAACACCTCGTCCCGGCTCATGCCCAACACCAGTTCGCGAAAGGGTTGGGAGGTGGCGTTGACGATATGGACGATGGCTGAGCGCGCGCCGTGTAAGGCTTCGACGGTCCGGCGCAACAGCGGTTCGCGGGCGTGGCTGAGCACTTCGATGGTCACATCGTCGGGGATCAACGCCTCGTCTATCAAGCGGCGCACGAAATCGAAATCGGTTTGCGAGGCCGACGGAAACGCCACTTCGATTTCCTTGAAACCGATGCCGCACAAGGTGCGGAACAGGCGCAGCTTGCGTTCGGCGTTCATCGGTTCGAACAAGGCTTGGTTGCCGTCGCGCAAGTCGGTGCTCATCCAGATCGGCGCTTGGCGTATCGTGCGGTTGGGCCATTGGCGGTCGGCAAGCGCTATCGGCGGAAACGGGCGGTATTTGTAGGAAGGGTCGATCAACATGGCTTTTAACTCCTCAAAAACGGTAACCGATAGGATAGGCCAAACCGTCCGCCAGCCGATTGCGTTTATGTCTAATAAAAGACTATGATTTGATAGGATATTGCCGTAATTATGAATAATGTATTATTTAATTGTTTTAGTGAGTGGATAAAAGGCATTTTATGGAATTGGATAGATACGACAGGCAAATCTTGAGCATCCT
The DNA here is from genome assembly GCA_028688235.1 of Methylomonas sp. Classification (GTDB taxonomy): domain Bacteria; phylum Pseudomonadota; class Gammaproteobacteria; order Methylococcales; family Methylomonadaceae; genus Methylomonas. The sequence continues at coordinate 1,420 of JAQTYP010000345.1, read as the reverse complement.
GCAAACCGACGGCCGTATCAGCAACCAGGAACTGGCCGACCGCATTGGCCTGTCGCCGTCGCCGTGTCTGCGGCGGGTGCGAGCGTTGGAGGAGGGCGGCCTGATCGTCGGCTACCGGGCACTGCTGGATGCCAAAGCCCTGGGGCTGACGTTGATGGCCTTGATCCATATTTCGATGGACCAACACACGCCGGAACGTTTCAGCGCCTTCGAAGCGGCGGTTGCCGGTATTCCGGAAGTCATGGAATGTCTGCTGATCACCGGCCAAACCGCCGACTACCAGCTCAAGGTCGTGGTCAAGGACTTGGACGCCTACCAGGAGTTGCTGCTAAAACGCATCACCGGCATTCCCGGCGTGAGCGGGGTACATACCAGCTTTGTATTGCGGCGGGTGGTGGATAAGACCGCGTTTCCGGTCGGGGCATGATAGTCCCGAACTTATTACTGGCGGAGTTTGCTAACATGGCAAAACACTGATTCAGCCCGTCGCACAACAATGAACACCGCAATCATCACTCAACGCGCAACCATTTCCGATGTCTGAGTCTGCCTTCGCTTAGGCTCAAGGCCGCACTGTTAAAACGTTTGACTGCAACTGGCTCGCCTAATACCATCCACGTACCAAAATCAGCACTGATAACAGCCTCAAAGCACCAAACACACGGCTTGTAATCTTGCTGGCCGACAAATCGATAACCACCCCTTCAAGGATCCGATGAAAACCTATTTGACTTGTTTAAGCGCGATACTGCTTTTGCTCAGCGCTTGCGCCGGTTCGCCACCGCTAAAACCGGATGCCGTGCCACGCGGCGATTATAGTTACCTCAAAGCCGAGCTGACTTGGCTGATCGAGCAGGAAATGTCTAAACAGGACGTGGAAGGTTTGAGTATCGCCGTGGTGGACGATCAGCAGATCGTCTGGTCGCAAGGTTTTGGTTATGCCGATCAAACCAAGCAGATTGCCGCGACACCGGAAACGGTTTATCGAACCGGCTCGATCTCCAAGCTATTCACCGATACCCTGGTGATGCAACTGGCTGAGCAGGGCAGAGTGGATATTGATCAGCCGTTGCAAACCTATTTGCCGAATTTCGCGATCAAAAGCCGCTTCCCGGATGCCGGGCCGATAACGCCGCGCAATATCATGACCCATCATTCCGGTTTGCCGGGCGATAGGGGCAATGGCATGTGGACTAACAACCCGGCGCCGTTCAGTCAGCTTGTCGACCCGCTGAAAGACGAATACGTTGCTTATCCGCCCAATCGCATCTGGGCCTATTCGAATCTCGGCATCATATATGGACTCCTCCCCAATTGCAAGCAAGATTGCCAAAAATAATGTTTCCAACAGAGATCGAGATTGCAGCCATATATTCGGTCTCTTGATGAAGGTGCTTGATTGACCTTCGGACCCTGATGA
>JAQTYP010000344.1 GCA_028688235.1 Methylomonas sp. | reverse complement strand
ATCTGCTCGGCAATTCCGGTTCGACCTTGTTGTTACTGGCGGTATTCATGACCGGCATTACCTTGCTGACTGGTTTGTCGTGGCTGACCGCGATGAATTTGATAGGCAAATACGCCCTGGGCGCTTTTTCGATAGTGGGCCGCACGGCCATAGAGGCGCCGAGCCGTTACCAAGAGGAAAAGCCTCGGCGTCCTGCGGTGGTCGCCAAAAAGGCGCGTGTTCCCGCTACCGAAGAGACCGAGAAAGGCACGTCATCCAAGTTTCAAATTCTAAACCCTAAGGCCGAGGCAAAACCGAAAGCGGTAAAACCTCAGAAAAAGTCAGCTAAGGCCGCCGTGGATTTCGGGGCGGATATCTATCTGAATGCCTTGCCGCCGCTGACCTTGCTGGAGAAACGTGAGAACAAGGTTAAGCGTTATTCGAATGCCGAATTGGAGAAAATTTCCAAACAGGTCGAAGACGTGCTGCTGGATTACGGCATATCGGTCGAAGTCGAAGCGGTATTGCCGGGGCCCGTGATCACCCGCTTCGAATTGCGCTTGGCAGCAGGCGTCAAAGTCAGCCGTATCAGCGGGCTGGCCAAGGATTTGGCGCGAGGCTTGTCGGTAACCAGTGTGCGTATCGTCGAGGTCATAGAAGGGAAATCCGTGATCGGTCTGGAGATACCGAATCAGGAACGCGAGATGGTATCGCTTCGCGATTTATTGGTTTCGGATGAATTCGAACGCGCCAAATCCAAGCTGAGTATCGCGATGGGTAAGGATATTTCCGGTACGCCGGTCGTGGCGGATTTGGGCAAGATGCCGCACGCCTTGGTGGCTGGTACCACGGGTTCCGGTAAATCCGTGGCGATCAACACGATGATCTTGAGCTTGCTGTATAAATCCCGGCCCGAAGACGTGCGCTTGATCATGATAGATCCGAAGATGCTGGAGCTTTCGGTCTACGAAGGCATTCCGCATTTGCTGACGCCAGTGGTTACCGATATGAAGGATGCGCAGAACGCCTTGCGTTGGGCGGTGGCGGAAATGGAGCGGCGTTATAAATTAATGTCTAAGGTTGGCGTGCGCAATCTGGCCGGTTATAACCACGCGGTCAAAGAGGCCGAAGCCAAGGGCCAGCCTATTCGCGATCCGTTGTTTATTCCGGAAACCGCGATACCGGTGGAAGATTATCCGGTGTTGATCACGCTGCCCAGTATCGTCATCGTCATCGACGAGCTGGCGGACATGATGATGGTGGTCGGCAAGAAGGTAGAAGAACTGATTGCGCGTCTGGCGCAGAAGGCCAGGGCGGCCGGCATACACCTGGTGTTGGCGACCCAGCGGCCGTCGGTCGACGTGTTGACCGGCTTGATCAAGGCCAACGTGCCGACCCGGATTTCCTTTCAGGTTTCCTCGCGTATAGATTCGCGGACCATCATCGATCAGGGCGGTGCCGAGGCTCTGCTCGGTAACGGCGACATGCTGTTCCTGCCGTCCGGTACCAGTATTCCGTTGCGCGCTCACGGCGCGTTCGTCGACGACCACGAGGTACATCAAGTCGTGGAGTTTTTGAAAAAAACCGGGCCTACCGATTATCTGGACGAAATCACTCAGGAGCGTAGCGATACCGGCGAAATCGCTGGAGAAGGCGGCGAAGGCAGCGAGAACGATCCTTTATACGATGAGGCGGTGGCTTTCGTGACCGACTCGCGCAAGGCGTCGATTTCCAGCGTACAGCGGCGTTTCAAGATCGGCTATAACCGGGCCGCCCGCATCATCGAAGAAATGGAAAATGCCGGCGTGGTCACTCCTGCCGAGACCAACGGTTCCCGTGAAGTATTGGCGCCGCCGCCGCGTTGACAGGCCATGCACCCCGGCATAGTGCTGTTGCTAAGCGTACTGATGATTTCATCCCTTTGCGGCTGGCTCATGGCCGGCTGCAAAGCCCAGGAAAAACCGGTTAAAATCATGCTGTTTGTCGGCTATTTCTGGTTGTCGACCTTTATTCAATTATTGCTGGTTGCAGGTGCCTATTATGTTTGGCACAAGTTTTAGGCAGCGGTCGCGACCCGCCTTTATATATTTCTTAAGTTTCTGATTCAATGTTTATTTCACACGAGCTCATCGGTTATTTGGCCGCTACATTGACCACGGCCTCCTTTTTGCCGCAAGCCATTTTGATTCTGAAAACCCGCGATACCGAGTCCTTGTCCTTGGGGATGTACGGATTATTCACCAGTGGCGTGTTGCTCTGGTTGATATATGGAATTTATCTATCCAACTGGGCTATCATCGCCGCCAATGCCGTCACGTTGCTATTGGCGTCGCTGATACTGGGTTTCAAGATTGTCCATACGCTGACTAAAGCGCGATGCAATGAAAACTAGGGATCGGCGACAGGGGGTCGTGCTGGTGCATACGGGCGAAGGTAAGGGTAAGTCTTCGAGCGCCTTCGGCATGGTATTTCGCGCGGCAGGTTGGGGCATGAGGGTCTGCGTGGTCCAGTTCATCAAGGGGCAATGGCAGACTGGCGAACAGAAGGCCGCCGAGCGCTTCGATAACATCGAATGGCATGCCTTGGGCGATGGCTTTACCTGGAATACTCAAAATCCCGAACAGGACATCAGGACCAGCCGCGAGATTTGGGAGTTCGCCAAGCGGAAGATAGTATCGGAGGAATTCGATCTGGTCGTGCTGGACGAAATCAATTACTGTTGCGGTTACGGCTGGATCAGCGGGCGGGAAATCGCCGACTTCATCCGCGATCAAAAACCCTCCTGGTTGCATTTGGTGCTGACGGGACGCAATGCGGCGGTCGAGGTCATAGAGGCGGCGCATACGGTGACCGAGATGAAGCCCGTCAAACACGCGTTCGCGGTGGGCATAAAGGCCGAGCAAGGCGTGGAATTTTAAGCTGAAAAAGTCACAGGATTCTGGCAGAATTGCGACCTTTTCCAAACCTTTCGATGAGTGCGAGCATGCAACAAGCTATACAATTGATTCAAAACTACTATCAAGCCTTCAATAACGGCGACATGGACACTTTCCTGAGCTTGCTGACCGACGATGTAGTGCATGACATCAATCAGGGTGATCGCGAGCAGGGAAAGGCGGCGTTCGGTAAATTCATGGAAAAGATGAATCATCATTACCGTGAACAACTGGTCGATATGGTGGTCATGGCCAACGATGACGGCACCCGTGCCGCGGCTGAATTTATCGTATTGGGTGAATACCTGAATACCGACGAAGGTCTGCCGGAAGCCAAAGGTCAGAAATATCGTTTGCCGGCCGGCGCCTTCTTCGATATACGCGACGGCAAGGTCGCGCGCGTGACCAATTATTACAACTTGGGGGACTGGATAGAACAAGTGGACCCGCAATAATTATCGGTTTTTGTCCGGAGTGATTCCGTTTTTTCGCGGATTCACTCGTTGCCGACGGCGCCGACATGGCATAGAATCCCGACCATAACTATAAGCAGAGGAGAGTTACCATGGGTGAAGCACAAAAGTTGATGATTGCCGTTGCCGGCGTATTCGTCGTTGGTTTTTTGCTGGTAGGGGCCAGCAAGGAACAAAGCAACGAAGAAAAGGAAGCCGCGTCCCAAATTCGTACGTTGGTAGCCATGCAGGAAATGGCCAATCAAAAATGTCCGAAATTGATCCAGAATAAAACCGGATCGCAAGTCTATTTTCCTTCCAAAACCGATACCGACAAAGAAACCTACGTCACGATGGAATGGGTGGGCGAACAGGGCGATAATTTCAAAACGGCCTCCTGCACGCTGCATCAACAGTTGGGCGGCGTGTCCAAACTCGTCATCGACGGCAAGGTCCTGATAGACAAGAAATTCTAATCGTGAGGCGTTCCTGTGTTCGGCGGGAACGCCTACTATCCGATGGCTTTAGCCTCCGTATTAGCTTTGGGTGTGCGTTGTATGCCCGATGCGGTTTCCCCTTACGCAAGCCTAGTTCTAGCCGTGTTCAGTGACGCTTCCATAAAGTGTTCTTTATGAAACGCTAAGATCTGGGCGAGGCTCGAAGATTGTCAGGACTATAGGACTCAGGGGAGGCTTATGACATTACTACAGATAGACAGAGGTAAAGACGATGGCAGAACCAGATCGTAAAGGGGTGTTGAAGACCTGGAAGGATGACCGGGG
>JAQTYP010000343.1 GCA_028688235.1 Methylomonas sp. | reverse complement strand
AGTTCCGATACGATGCGCTTCAGCCTGTCCGGTAATACGATCACCGTATCGCAAGTCCCCGTGCCGGGCGCGATTTGGCTATTCGGCAGCGCGCTGTTGGGCTTTATCGGGTTGCGTCGACGCGCTCGATAGCTATCTAAGTCCTATCCCGTGCCATGATGCGGGATAGGATTTACCGGGTCAAATGACGCGGGAAAACTGCTGCTGTTTTTGCGCCAGATATTTGTCGAACACCATGCAAATATTGCGGATCAACAAGCGGCCGGCGGACTGAACGTGTATGCCGCTTTCGTCCATCAGCAACAGGCCGTCGGCCTGCATGGTTTTCAAGTTTTCCAGTTCGCTGGCGAAGTAATCGGCGAACGCGATATCGAATTCGCGCTCAATTCGAGCGAAATCCAAATCGAAATGGCAGATCAACTGGGTGATGACGGCCCTGCGCAGTTTGTCGTCGGCATCCAGTTCCACGCCTCTGAACACCGGCAGGCGTCCTGCCGAAACGGCTTTGTCGTATTCGTCCAGTTCCTTGTAATTCTGCATGTAGGCGTCCCCTACCCGGCCTATAGCCGTCACGCCCAGGCCGACCAAATCGCAATCGGAGTGCGTCGAATAGCCCTGGAAGTTGCGGTATAGCTTGCCTTCGCGCTGGGCCACGGCCAGTTCGTCGTCCGGTTTGGCGAAGTGATCCATGCCGATGTAAACATAACCGGCTTCGGTCAGCTTGTTGCCGACCATCTGCAAAATATCCAGTTTGACGGCCGGCGACGGCAGGTCTGCCTCGTTGATTTGGCGCTGGGTTTTGAAGCGGCTGGGCATGTGGGCGTAATTGAAGATCGAAAACCTGTCCGGCGCATACGCCAGCACCTGATACAGGGTTTCGGCGAAGGTTTCCACGGTTTGTAGCGGCAGGCCGTAGATCAGGTCGATATTGGTGCTGCGAAAGCCTTCCTTGCGCGCGGCTTCCAATACCGCAAAGGTTTGTTCTTTGCTTTGCAGGCGGTTGACGGCTTTTTGCACGGCAGGATCGAAATCCTGCAAACCCAAACTGATGCGGTTGAAACCCAGTTCGCGCAGCTCGGCGATGGTTCTATCGTTGGTTTCGCGCGGGTCGACTTCTATCGAATATTCACCACTATCGTCGTCGTGCAGATTGAAATGCTCGCGGGTGGTGTCCATCAGCCGCTTCATCTGCGAGTAGTTCAAGAAGGTCGGCGTGCCGCCGCCCCAGTGCAACTGGTTGACCTTACGATTTTTGTCGAACAATTCGCCCTGCATCGCGACTTCCCGGCACAGATTATCCAGATAAGGCTCGGCATGTGCCCTGTTCTTGGTGACGATCTTGTTGCAGGCGCAATAAAAACACACCGTGTCGCAAAACGGGATATGAAAATACAGCGACAAGGGCCCACCCTCGGCGTTGGATTTTTCGATGTGCCGGCGGTATTCGGCGTCGCCGAAGCCTTCGTGCAACTCCAGCGCGGTCGGATACGAGGTATAGCGCGGGCCGGATTTGTCGTAGCGCTTGATCAGGTCGAGATCGAATTCGATTGATTGATCCATCATTTGACTTCCTGATTGATTAACAAGTTTGCCGTTTGCTTGTCGAACGGCGCTTCGAGCTCTATGCTGCCCAGCCAGTCGCCCGCTCGCGGCATGGCCTCGCCGGATTGCGACACGCGGGCAACGATTTTGAGCCGCGTCTGATCGGCAAGCTTGATACCGGGCTGCATGGCCTGGGCATCGCTCAATGTCACTTGCCCCGGCAAGTCGGCCAAGCGTTTACGGACGATGGCCAGCGGCATCTTGGAGCCATCGATGGCCTGGGCGTAGACGAATACGCTGGCCTCGGCCGGCGATTTGGCTTTCACTTCGGCCGCCAAATCGACGTTGACGTTAATTTCCACCGATGGCGCCACTTCGCCTTTGGCCATTTCCTGTTCCAGCGCCGCCAACATTTGTTGTACTTGCGGCCTGGATCCGGAATCGGCCGGCAACAGAGTCAGTAGTTTTTGCCAATGGGCCTTGGCTTCGGCATAGGCGCCCTCTTCCACTCTGGCCATGCCTGCCAACCACAACGCGTTGGCATTGTTAGTGTCGCGTTGCAGCACCTTGGCGATCAATTGCGCAGGCTCCCCGGCCATGCGGCCATTACGCGCCATCGCCAGATTGTTGGCGTATTGCAGCATGGCCTCGATGTCGTCGGGCTGCAAACGGTAAAGCTGGGCGTAGGCTTCGGCCGCTTTTTGGTATTGCTGCATGTAGCCATAAGAACGTCCCAGCATCAGCCAGCCTTCGGCGTCGTCGGGCGTTGCCTTAAGCCGTTGCTCCAGCTTGCCGACCATGTCGGCGATGTTGGCGACGGCTTTACTTTGATTGGCCTGCATTTCGGCCTTGGCCAGCGCATTCGGGTCGCCCAACAGCTGGTAAACCAACAGGCTGATGCCGGGAATCAAGGTCAACAACATGATGGCGATCCAGCGACCACGCCTTGGCGCCGCTGCCGTTTCAGGATACTCCTGCAAATCGTCTTGTAGCATCAACTGCAGTTCCAGATATTGCTCGTCGAATTCGGCCTGACTCAGCGCACCGTCCTGCAGTTGTTGCTTCAATTCGGCCAGACGCTGGCGGGCTATCGCGATGTTGCGCCGCTGATGGCTGTCCGTATCCAGCGTGGAATTTTTAAACAGCGGCAGTATCACTATCGCCAAGGCCAGCACTATTAAAGCGGCCACGATGAGCCAGAACAAGGTATTCAATCTTCCTCACCTTTTTGCAAAATGTCGTTCAACCGGCTTTGTTGGGATTTATCCAGCGTAGGCAGCACGGGTTTTGTTCTACTTCTCGCCAGAATCACCACGGCGATGATCCCGATAGCCAGGAAAGCGACAGGCCCCAACCACAGCAATGCGGTCTTGACGTTAAGAGCCGGGTTGTACATCACGAAATCGCCGTAGCGCTGGGTCATGAAATCGACCACATCCTGCTCGGATTTTCCTTGTTGCAACATGTCGTAGACTTGCTGGCGCAAGTCTTTGGCCAGATCGGCATTGGAGTCGGCGATAGTCTGGTTTTGGCAAACCAGGCAGCGCAGTTCCGAGATCAGGGTTTGATAGGCTTTCTCCCTGGCAGGATCGTCGAAGGGATGATATTCGACGACGGCCGGCAGCGGCGCGGATAGCAGCGCTAGACACAGAATCAGCCATGCTTCCCATGCTCTGCGAGGGAAACAATTTCCGGGCGCTCCGGCGTCTCGCACCGCGGAGCGGTTCAACAGGCGTTCCCATGCAGAGCGTGGGAACGATGCAAACGGAATATTTCTCATGCCGCCTCCTGCTGCAGTCGTTGCAACAACGGCAGGAATATTTGCTCGATGTCGCCGGGTTGGACCGGTCCTGTATGCTTGTAACGTATGATCCCGCGTTTGTCGATCACAAAGGTTTCCGGCACGCCGTAAACGCCGTAATCGATGCCAATCCGGCCGTCGAGATCCATCACGCTGGCGTCGTAGGGATTTCCGAGTTGTTGCAGCCATTGCGCGGCCGCCGGGGCTTCGTCTTTATAATTCAGGCCTATGATGGTCGTGGCCTTGCGCTTGGCCAGTTCCAATAGTAAAGGATGCTCCTGCCGGCACGACACGCACCAGGAGGCCCAGACGTTCAGCAGCCATACCCTGCCCTTCATATCGGCCACGCTTAAACGCTGTTCGGGATTGGCCAGCACCGGCAGCGAAAAGGCCGGTGCCGGTTTGTCGATCAGCGGCGACGGAATCTCTTTGGGATTCAGTTTCAGTCCTATCGCCAAAAACACCGCCAGCACGGCAAACAGCAGCAGCGGCAATAAATATTTCAGTTTAAGCATGAGCCGCGACCGCCTTTTTGTTCATGATCCGATAACGTCTATCCATTGCCCCCAGCAAGCCTCCGAACGCCATCAACACGCCGCCGAACCAAATCCATCGGATAAAGGATTTGTAATACACCCTGAGCGCCCAGGCGCCTTGTTCGCCCAAGGGCTCGCCGATCGCGACGAACAAGTCCCTGAAAATGCCGGCGTCTATCGCCGCTTCCGTCATCGGCATGGTCTGCACGCGGTACACGCGTTTTTGCGGATGGAGTTCGGCCACTGTTTTGCCATCCCGAGTTACCGTCAAATAACCCTGCTGAGCCGTG
>JAQTYP010000342.1 GCA_028688235.1 Methylomonas sp. | reverse complement strand
GCCGGTCGAATTTATCCCGTTGGCCGAGGACACTCGGCTGATTTTGCCGATAGGCGCCTGGGTGTTGACGGAAGCTTGCCGCCAGATCAAGGCCTGGGATGAACAGGGCCGCGCGATAGACCATGTGGCGATCAATGTCAGCTCCCGGCAATTTCGCCAGGCCGGCTTTGTGCAACAGGTCAGTCAGGCCCTGGCCGACGCAGGGGTAGCTGCCGAAAGACTGGTAATAGAATTGACCGAGGGCTGTGTGATCGAAAATATCGAAGACACTATAGCCAAGATGCAGGCGCTGCAAATCATGGGTGTCAGAATTTCCATCGACGATTTTGGCATAGGCTATTCGTCCTTATCGTATTTGAAGAGTCTGCCGCTGAGCCAGTTGAAGATCGATCAGAGCTTTATCCGGCATATTGCCGATCAGAATGCGGCGGTGATCGTCGAAACCATCATCATGATGGCAAACAGTCTGGGATTGAATGTCATTGCCGAAGGCGTGGAAAACCAGGAACAGGTCGATTTCCTGAAAGCCAAGGGCTGCTTGGCTTATCAAGGCTTTTACTTCGGCCAGCCGGTGGTTGCCGACCAGTTCGAATTCGATTGTTAAAATAACGGCGGCAGGCCGGGGATGCCTAGCCGTTGAATATGCAGAGCGTTATCGCCTTCCTGGTAAGCCAGCAATTTGCCGTCTTGCTGCCAAAGCTTGAATGCCAGCGCATAGGACAACACCCGAATTGGATAATCGCGGGGCAATTGCTGTAGATAGGGTTGCATCGTGATGAAGTCGTTGGCCCCGTATTGCTGCATGATGAAGCGCAAGCCGCCGTTTCTGGGGCCGATGTTATAGGCCAAAAGCCCCAAAAATAAATCGTCTTTCATTTCGGCCAGATAATGTTTCAGGGTGGCGGCCGCAACAAAAGCATTGTGGCGTGGATTCGATAAGTCCGGCTCGGCGACGGCTAATCGCTCGGCGGCTTGGTGCAATATGAATTTCGGAACCGAGGTGATCTGAAATAAACCCAGGCCGCCGTCATGACTGGTGCGCGGCATGAACGAAGACTCGGTGGCGGCGAGGCCTTGCAGCACATGCACGTCCATCGAAAAGGCCGCGGCGGCTTGTTGAATGTCCGATTGATAGGCTTGCGAGCGTATCAGCATTTTTTGTAATTGATCGACACCGTGTCGCCTATAGGCGGCGTACACCTGATGAGTCAACGTGGTTCGAGCAGCCTGTTGCTTGCCGCCTACCAGGCTGCGGAAATGGGTGAACGCCTGCCGATAACCGTCATGCAAGACGAACCAGAGCAAGCCAGCGCACAGGCTGCAGGCAACGACAGCGGGTAGCGGGCGTAGATGGTCTGCCAGCCAGGGCCGCCATTTTAGCCAGGCCAACAATAAAGCCGCCGCAACGATCACCCATGCCGCTATGCCGGCGGCAAACGGCAACAAATTGCTAAAAAAACTCGAACCGGCGAATGTGTCGGCCGACGAACCCAAGATCAGCATGGTTCCCAGTAGCGCCGTAGTCGTCAATGCTGCCGCTTCCAGGATAATCCATGACAGGTTTTTTCGGCTCCAGAACGGTGGCGCGGCGCGGCGTTTACGGACGGTGCTACTGCGGTTTTTGGGCGGACGCGCGGCTGCTGGCCTGATTGCCTCTCGATCGCTGGGCTTTCGCCGCGGCTGGGCTGATTTGGGATTAGCGGCCAAAGTCTGAACGCCATCGTCTGCCGGGATGCTTAGACATCGTTCGGGACCAGTTGGGTGAATAAGAGCTGTCGAAGAACAAACGGCGTAAACATCGGTCTTGTGCAAATCGAAAACACTGTCATTATAGCGGACTGTTTTATCGACTGAGGTTGTTGCTTGTGTTGGGCTGTTTACAAAAAATGAAGACGCAATTGGCGGAGCCGGTGCAATATCGCTTGCCGGTGGGGCAGGATGAGCTGGATTTGAATGCACTGCTTGGAAAACGCTTGGAGTTGCACCATAGCGGGCAAATTTTTTGCGTGCATTGCGCGCAAAAGACCAAGAAAAGTTTCAACCAAGGTTATTGCTATCCGTGTTTCATCAAGCTGGCGCAATGCGATATGTGCATCATGAAGCCGGAAACCTGTCATTACGCGGCCGGGACCTGCCGCGAGCCCGATTGGGGCCTGGAATTTTGTTTTCAGCCGCATGTGGTTTATCTGGCTAACTCTTCCGGCATCAAGGTCGGCATTACCCGCCAGACGCAAATTCCGACGCGCTGGATAGATCAGGGCGCGGTGCAGGCTTTGCCGGTGTTTCGAGTACCGTCCCGCCATGTATCCGGCTTGCTCGAAGTGACATTGGCCAAGCATGTCAGTGACAAGACCTCCTGGCAGCAGATGTTGAAAAATAACGTCCATCCGCTGGATCTGATCGGCTTGCGCGACGAATTATTGGCCAAATGTGTGGACGAGTTGGGCGAAATCGCTGAGCGTTTCGGCCTGGAAGCCTTGAACGTCGTGCAGGATGAGCCGCTCGACATTCATTACCCGGTTTTGCGTTATCCGGCCAAGGTCAAATCGTTTAATTTGGATAAAGACCCGCAGGTCCAGGGCGTATTGGAGGGGATCAAGGGGCAGTACTTGCTATTGGATACCGGTGTGATCAATATGCGCAAGTTTGCAGGTTACGAGGTCGAGGTTCGAACCTAGAAAAATCGTTTCGTGCTTTTCGTGGACCAATTGCGGTTTTTAGGATGATAGGCTTTCTGACCGCAGTCCCATCAGTCTCTTTGCCGCAAAGCCTCGATAACAGCGCGCCAATGCTCCCGTTTTTGTGGGTAGGACAGGGCGGCATGCGCAGGGCTGGTCGAGGGCAGACGCTGGTAGTGCAATGTAAAGTCGTTGAGATTCGGCAGTACCAGGCGGCGAAAAGCCTGTTCGGAAGCGGCACCGTTGAAAAACACATGACTGATCGCGGGATGGGTTTCGAAAAAAGTCACGAAGTCGTTGGCGACGATAGTTTGTTTGGCTATCGCCGCATCCAGGCTGCCAGGACGGAAGCAGGATTTCATGACGTCCCATAACGCGATGTTGGCGGCGAGTAGCAATTGGACCTTGGCGTCATAATCGGGCAAAGGCGCTTTTTCCAGCAATTCGGCCATGATGGGCCAGAACTGATTGCGAGGATGGGCATAATATTGCCCGGCCTCCAGCGAGGCCTTGCCGGGTATGCTGCCCAATATCAGTACGTGCGCCTTTGCGTCGGCGATCAGCGGGAAACTGGCTATGTCGGCCATCAGCCCGATTACCCGTCTTCCGCCAGGCCGAATTTATCCGACAATTTCAGCAGCACATAGACTGCTCCGGTGCCGCCGGCTTTAGGCGGCGTGGAGCAAAAAGCCAATACGTCCTTATGTTGGCGTAGCCACAGATTGATGTCGTTCTTCAGCACGGGCTGGTGGTCGGACGAGTTATAACCCTTGCCGTGAATGATATGCACGCAGCGGCAACCGTCTTCGACGCAGAAATGCAAGAAACGCAGCAACTGACGTTGAGCTTCGCGGCTGGTCAAGCCGTGCAAATCGATGTCGGCATCCAGGCCGTAGTAGCCGTGGCGCAGTTTTTTCAATACGTTTTTTTGTAACCCGGGCGCGAGAAAACCGACTCTATCTTCCTGAAACAAGGTTTCCAGGGTTTCTGCGACGTCGTTTTGTAAGGGGTCGATCTGCTCAAGCGGCTTGAAGACCGGGACCGGTTTCGGCTTTTTGTCGGGTTTCAGCACAAGCGTGTCGGTAGCGACAGGCCTGACTTTGCCGACAGTGTTCCTGAATAAGGCGCTGTCGCCTGGAGATGTGGTTTTTTTTGTCACGTAAGCTGCTGGTTTTGCGGTTTTTTTGCTACTATGCGGCAATTTTAATGCGTTTTACTTCAGTATGCACATCCTGATCAGCAACGACGATGGATATTTGGCCCAGGGCATCAACGTCCTGGCGGATGCGTTGGGACACTATGCCAGAGTGTCCGTGGTTTGCCCGGATAAAAACCGTAGCGCGGCCAGTAACTCGTTGACTTTGGACATGCCGTTACGCGCCAGCCGGGGCGATAACGGTTTCGTCCGGGTCGTCGGCACGCCGACCGATTGCGTGCATTTGGCAATCACCGGCTTGCTGGAGCATGAACCGGACATGGTATTTGCAGGCATCAATCACGGCGCCAATT
>JAQTYP010000341.1 GCA_028688235.1 Methylomonas sp. | reverse complement strand
GGTCGAGCACGTGTACGACGCCGACGGCAACCGCGTCCGAACCACGGTGGACGGGGTGCCTACGAACTACCTCGTGGACACGGTTGGTGGCCTGTCGCATGTGGTCGCGGAGACGAACGGGCTGGATGCGTTGATTGCGCTGTACCTCAGGCTCGGCGACGAACTGCTCGCCGTTATGCGGCCCGGTGGAGTGACAAGGTACGTGCATCACGACGGGATCGGGACGCTACAACGTGCAAACCAAACGCTTGAGCATGGAAATGCTGGCCGAAGTCTTTGTTACCGTCCGGGATTTGCTGGGCAAATAATCGTGATCGAAGCAACCTTAAGTCCTGATTTCGACATCAAGGCGTTCTTAAAAACCCTGACCCAGCGTCCAGGCATATACAAAATGCTGAACGACAAGGGCGAAATCATCTATATAGGCAAAGCCAAAAACCTGAAGAACAGGGTTTCCAGCTATTTCCGCAGCCAGTCGACCTCGCCCAAGCAACAGGCGATGGTGAGCAAGGTCGTTTCGATCGAAGTTACCGTCACCCACACCGAAGGCGAAGCGCTGTTACTGGAAAGCCAACTGATCAAGCGGCAAAAGCCGCGTTACAACATCAGTCTACGCGACGATAAATCCTATCCTTATGTGCTCATCTCCATCCATCACGATTTTCCGCAACTCAGTTACCACCGCGGAGCCAAAAAACGCAAGGGCAAATATTTCGGTCCCTACCCTAGCGCCAGCGCCGTAAAGGAAACCCTAAAACTGCTGCAGAAAATATTCCCGGTGCGCCAGTGCGAAGACTCCTACTACAATGCCCGCTCCCGTCCGTGCCTGCAACACCAGATAGAACGCTGTACCGCGCCTTGCGTAGGTTTGATCAGCAAGGAAGACTATCAGATCGACGTCGATAGCACCATGATGTTTCTGGAAGGTAACGGCGGCCAATTGATAGAGCAATTAGTCAACAAGATGGAATCCGCGGCGAAGCGCCTGGAATTCGAGCAGGCGGCGGCGTATCGCGATCAAATTCAGCGCTTGAGGTCGGTGCTGGAAAAACATTGCATCGAAGGTGAAAAAGGCGACGTGGACATCATCGCTTGCGCATCAAAAGCCGATCTGGCTTGCGTGCAGGTTTTTTTCATTCGTAACGGCCAAAACCTAGGGAACCGCCAGTTTTTTCCGAAAATCGCAGACGACCACGATCCCGCGGCGATTTTGCAAGCCTTTATCAGCCAGTACTACCTGGACAAAACGCTGCCGCAGGAACTGATTGTCAGTCACCCTCCGATTGAATTGCCGCTGTTGAGCGAAGTATTGAGCGATCAAGCCAAGCATCATGTTGCCATCAGCCACAATGTCAGGGGCGAACGGCTAAAATGGCTACAAATGGCGATGACCAATGCCGATAATGCATTGAACGCCAGACTCGCCGACAAACAAAATCTCTACGCCCGTTTTCTGAGCCTGCAACAGGAATTTGCCTGCAACGAAGTCCCCAAACGCTTGGAATGTTTCGATATCAGTCATACCCAAGGCCAACAGACGGTTGCTTCTTGCGTCGTATTCGACCGCGAAGGGCCTGTCAAATCGGATTACAGACGTTTCAATATCGAAGGTGTCACGGGCGGCGACGATTACGCCGCGATCCATCAAGCCGTGTTGCGCCGTTTCACACGCCAAAAGCAAGGCGAGCATCCTGCCCCCGATATATTGCTGATAGACGGCGGCAAAGGTCAGGTTGCCGCCGCGCAAAAGGCTTTGGCGGAATTGGAGATAAACAATGTTATGATAGTCGGCGTTTCGAAAGGGCCTGACCGTAAAGCAGGCATGGAAAAAATCATCCTGCCGGATCGGGATCAGGCTTTGGATGTCAGTCCCGGTGCTAGCGCCCTGTTGTTGATCCAGCATATTCGCGACGAAGCACACCGTTTTGCGATAACCGGACACCGCCAACGCCGCGGTAAAGCCAAGAAGCAATCGGTACTGGAAGACATTGCAGGTTTGGGTCCCAAGCGCAGGCAGGCCTTGTTGAAACAGTTCGGAGGTTTACAGGGAGTATCCAGCGCTGGTGTCGATGCTCTGGCCGGCATCGAAGGTATTAGCAAGCAATTGGCACAACGAATCTACGATACATTCCACCAACAAGATGGCAGTTAAGTTTAATTTACCCACCTATTTGACCTTGTTACGCATCGCGTTGATTCCGTTATTGGCGATCGTATTTTATTTACCGTGGGAATTCAGCCGTATCGCCTGCACCGGCGTTTTTCTATTTGCAGGCTTCACCGACTGGCTGGACGGTTATCTGGCGCGCCGCTTGAAACTGGAAACTGCTTTCGGGGCTTTTTTAGACCCGGTTGCCGATAAACTGATGGTTGCCTTCGTGTTGGTGCTGGTCGTGCAAGCCGAAGCCGATTCCTGGCTTGCCATTGCCTCGGCCATCATCATCGGACGCGAAATCACCATCGCTTCGCTTAGGGAATGGATGGCTGAAATCGGTCAACGCGCCAAGGTCAAGGTATCTCAATTAGGTAAATGGAAAACCACCGCGCAAATGGCGGCGATCAGCCTGCTATTGTATAGAGACGATTTATTCGGCCTGCCTATCAATCAGATGGGTTACTGGCTGTTATACTTGTCCGCGGTTTTAACGTTATGGTCGATGGTTCATTATCTGATGGCCGCTTTTTCTACCATTACAGAATAATAATAATCGCAGGTTAGTCCTGCGCTCACTAGAGAGTTAAACAGCAGGTAAAGCTGTGCATAAAAGCATGGAACAAGAAATAGAAACAGAATCAACCTCTACCGCCCTAAGCCAAGATCAAGTTTTACAGGCCGCCTTAAAACTATTCTCGCAGAAAGGTTACTTCAACACTTCGTTAACGGATATCAAAGACGCTGTCGGCTTGAAAACCACCAGCGGGGTTTATCAGTTTTTTAAAACCAAGCAAGCGATAGCCCAGACCTTGCGCGAAAACATCCTCGACAGCCTCAGCATCTCCATAGACGATGTTCGCCGCCGAAACCGCAAGGCGTCGGAGCAACTGAGAGAAATCGTGGACTTGCTGTTTAAATTGACCGATGACGCACCCGAAATCGTGCAATTTTTGTTATTCATCAAGACCGACGATTTCCTGCCGGAAGCGACGCCGTTATTGGACACGCCGGCGTTTAATAAAATCAGGCGCATCATTCAAAACGGCATTAAGGAAGGCGAAATCAGGGCTATCGATCCGCTTATGGCTTATTGCTATTTTTTCGGCATCATCAATCAAACGCTGGCCCTGGTATTACAGGGTGCATTGGCGAAATCGGCCGACAGCTATCAGTCTCAAGCCTGGCTGACGGCTTGGGGATGTATCGCCAAAAAATAATTAACCTTTTATTGAATTTTCTTTTGCATGCGGAATAAACAGGAGTGACGAAATGCTGGATAACATTAAGATCGGTATGATAGGTTTGGGTTATGTAGGATTGCCGCTGGCCGTGGAATTTGGCCGCCAATATCCCACCGTGGGTTTCGATATCAACCAACAGCGAGTAGCGGAACTGACATCCGGCAACGACCATACCCTGGAAGTCAGCCCGGAAGAATTGGCTGAGGCCAGTCATCTAAGCTACACCTCCGGCCTGGAAGACATAGCCGATTGCAACGTCTACATTGTCACGGTGCCGACACCGATCAACGAACACAAGCAACCGGACCTGACGCCGCTGCAAAAAGCCAGTGAAACCCTGGGCAAAGTGATCAAAAAAGACGACATCGTCGTCTATGAATCGACCGTTTATCCCGGAGCCACCGAAGAAGTCTGCGTGCCGATACTGGAAAAAGTCTCGGGCCTGAAATTCAACCAGGATTTCTTTGTCGGCTACAGCCCGGAACGTATCAACCCAGGCGACAAGGAACACCGCGTCACCAACATCCTGAAAGTCACCTCCGGCTCTACGCCGGAAATCGCCGAAAAAGTCGACCAACTGTATAAAAGCATCATCACCGCCGGCACTCACAAAGCCAGCAGCATCAAGGTGGCCGAAGCTGCAAAAGTCATCGAGAATACCCAACGCGACGTCAATATCGCGTTGATCAACGAACTGGCGCCAATTTTCAACAAGCTGGGCATAGACACGGAAGAAGTGTTATTGGCAGCCGGCACCAAATGGAATTTCCTGCCGTTTCGCCCCGGCTTGGT
>JAQTYP010000340.1 GCA_028688235.1 Methylomonas sp. | reverse complement strand
TGCGCGTGCTGTTCACCCATGTGCTGAAAAACGCGATGATCCCGATATTGACCGGCGTGGTCGTGGTCTTGCCGCTGCTGTTCATGGGCAGCTTGATCATGGAATCCTTCTTCAGCATTCCCGGTCTTGGCAGTTACACGATAGACGCCATCAATCGTCAGGATTTCGCCATCGTTAGGTCAATGGTATTTTTGGGTTCCGTGTTATATATCGCCGGCCTGTTGATGACCGACATTTCCTACACCCTGGTCGATCCACGCGTGAGGTTGAGCTAATGCTGATGCTATGGACCGATGCATTGATTTATTTACTGGTGATTTCGGCCTCGATGCTTGCCGCTTACCTGTTCCGGCAAGCGCACATGCGCAGACCGTTGAAAAAGATAGCCGCCAATCCTGTGGCTATGGCCTCGCTGACTTTGCTGCTGTGTTTTGCTTTGATAGGTCTGGCCGATTCGATACATTTCAAGGACGAGGGCAGCAAGGGCAACGAGGCCATCAGTTTGTTGGACGTGGCCTGCAGCACGATGCGTTCTCACGGAGAAAAAACCTATTCCGCGCCGTTCGCCGCTTACGGCTATGCCAAGGAAACCCTCACGTCCGAAGACGGCTCGCCCCGCTGGGATTATCCTCGCCTGCAATACGGCGGCGCCCATCTTAAAGACCCTGCACAAGAACTGACCGGCGATGTGTTACGCAAGGTACTCGGCGGTATTAGCAAAGGTGCCGGTCTGATGCTGATGGTGTTGTTATTTGCATGGGGAGACAAACGCGAACGCAGCAAGCGCTTGTTCCGCCACCCCAGCGCCAAGGCGGTCTGGCTGGTGCTGTTTCTGGTGGTATCGGGTTTTTACGCGTTATTTTCTTTATCCGAATATTACCACGTGCTCGGCACCGACAAAGTCGGCGAAGACGTGTTCTACCAAACCTTGAAAAGCATACGCACCGGCCTGGTGATAGGCTCTTTGACGACGCTAGTCATGCTGCCCTTGGCCATCGTATTCGGCATCATGGCCGGTTTTTTCAAAGGCTGGATAGACGACGTGATTCAGTTCATTTACACGACCTTGAACTCGATACCCAGCGTGCTGCTGATCGCCGCGTCGATTTTGATGGTACAAGTCTACATGGCCAACCATCCGGAAAACTTCAACAACCTGCTGGTGCGCGCCGACATGCGTTTGCTGTTTTTATGCCTGATTCTAGGCGTAACCAGTTGGACCGGCCTGTGCCGGATGCTCAGAGCCGAAACCCTGAAACTGCGCGAAATGGAATACGTGCTGGCCGCCCAGGCCTTGGGCGTCAAACCGGCGATGATTTTGTTCCGCCACATCCTGCCTAACGTCATGCACATCGTGTTGATCAGCGTCGTGCTGGATTTCAGCTCGCTGGTGCTGGCCGAAGCCGTGCTGTCCTACATCAACATCGGTGTCGATCCCACCACCCACAGCTGGGGCAACATGATCAACAGCGCCCGCTTGGAAATGGCTAGAGAGCCGGTAGTCTGGTGGTCGCTGTCCGCGGCTTTCGCGTTCATGTTCGCCCTGGTGCTGGCGGCGAATTTGTTTGCCGATAGTGTTAGGGATGCGTTTGATCCGAGAAGAGCGGGGAATTGAGAATGGCTAAGATTGAAGGGATTAGGGTAAAAAATTTTAGATCACTGAGAGACGTTACGCTGGGTAAGTTGTGGAATCAACAGAAATCAGAACCTCTTACGGCAATGACTGTTGTTATTGGGAAAAATGGAGTAGGGAAAAGCACCTTGTTCGATGTCTTCGGTTTTTTGGCAGATGCGCTCAAGCTCGGTGTTGAAGAGGCTTGCGATTCCAGAGGACGAGGCGGATTCGAAAAAATCCGCTCTCAAGGACAAGATGGGGCGATTGAATTTGAAATTTATTATAAAGAAGACCCTAAGGCTCGACCTATTACTTACGAAATGGCTATTAATATAGACGCATCTGGGCGCCCTTATGTTCAGAAAGAACGGCTTCGGCAAAGGAGAAAAAATCAGTCATCAGGTAGACCATTCTCATTTTTAATTTTAGAAAATGGCAAGGGTATAGCATGGAAAGGTGAGGCTGATGGAGTGGATGAAAACAAAAGTGAACTTGATTTTGATGATTTTTTCAACGCATTTTTAAAAGAGGAAAGTAAAGAGACTGAAGTCATAGAATTATCTGATAGAAGAAAGCTTGGTATTGCTACGCTTGGGTCACTTAAACAACACCCAAGAATTTCACTTTTTCGTCAATTTTTAGAGGGCTGGTACCTCAGTTATTTTGAGCCAAATTCGGCCAGAAGCCTCCCTCTTGCTGGACCGCAAAAACATCTGAGTGTTAAAGGGGACAATATTGGCAATGTTGTTCAGTATATGGAAAGAGAACATAAAGACCGGTTTCAGAAGGTTTTGGATCGTATAGCCTTAAAAATACCGGGAATCGACAAAATAAGCACTTCAAAATCAGACGATGGAAGATTACTTTTACGTTTCAATGACAAGGGCTTTCAAGATCCGTTTTTTGCTCAACAAATGTCAGATGGCACTTTAAAGGTATTTGCATATTTATTGCTGTTAGAAGATCCAGTTCCACCGCCTTTTTTGTGTATTGAAGAGCCTGAAAATGGCCTATATCACAAATTATTGGAAGCTCTGGCTAAAGAGTTTCGTGATCATGCTACGGGCCGGCGAGGAAGTTCTCAACTTTTTATTACTACACACCAACCTTATTTCGTTGATGCTCTCGATCCCAATGAAGTTTGGATTTTAGAAAAAGGCGAAGACGGCTTTTCCACTATACGCCGAGCCAGTGATGATGAGCTTGTGAAAAACATGGTTGCCGAAGGCTTGCCCCTAGGCGGCTTGTGGTACAGCGATTATCTGGATGCAAGGTAGCTCTATGCATTTTGAAATATTGGTGGAAGATCTATCCGGCAAAGCGATGCTCGATATTCTCGTTCCTCAAATTATTGGTAGCGAACATACCTTTGATGTAAAAGCTTACAAAGGCATAGGCCGAATTCCGCAAAAACAAAATAAAGCAGTCGATGCCAGCAAACGTATTTTGTTGGATAACTTGCCCAGATTGTTGGCGGGATACGGAAAATCTTGGTCAACTGGATATGGGGCGGTAATCGTGGTTTGCGATTTGGATGATAAGTGCCTGAAAAGTTTTCGCACTGAATTGTTGGCGATACTGCATGCCTGCAATCCGGCCCCGGAAACCCGTTTTTGCATTGCGATCGAAGAAGGTGAGGCTTGGCTTCTCGGTGATAGCCAGGCGATTAAATCAGCCTACCCAAAGGCTAAAGCGGCAGTATTGGACGCTTATAAGCCGGACTCAATTTGCGGCACCTGGGAAAAATTAGCCGATGCCGTTTATAGAGGCGGTGCCAAAATGCTGGTCGCGCAAGGATGGCAAACAGTCGGTGCCGAAAAGTCAGCATGGGCTAATAATATAGCGCCACATATGAACTTAGCCACCAATCAATCACCCAGTTTTAGCTACTTTCGGAACAAGCTCCTAGAGCTGGCGGAAAATGTCGAATAAACCATTGCTTACAGTCAATTGCCTAACCGTCTCTTTCGGCCAAAACAAAGTCGTCGACGACATCAGCTTTACTATCAACCCCGGCGAAACTTTCGCCTTAGTCGGAGAATCCGGCTCCGGCAAGTCCATTACCGCACTGTCTGTGTTACGCCTATTGCCTAATGCCGCTCGAATGCAGGCGACGTCAATCGCCTTGCAGGATCAGGAATTGACAAAGATTCCGGAAATCGACTTCTGCAAATTACGCGGCCGGCGCATCGGCTTGATATTCCAGGATCCGATGTCGTCGCTAAATCCCGTCATGCCGATAGGCGATCAGATTGCGGAAGTGCTTAAACTGCACTTAGAACTCGGCAAAGAGCAAATCCAACAGCGAGTACTGGAACTGATCAAGCAAGTCGAAATTCCGGAACCCGAGCGCCGCATCAGCGAGTATCCGCATCAATTGTCCGGCGGCCAGCGCCAGCGGGTGATGATTGCGATCGCGTTGGCCGGCTAGCCGGATTTGCTGATCGCCGACGAACCGACGACCGCGCTGGATGTGACGATACAGGCTCAGATTCTCGCGCTGTTGAAAAACCTGCAAAAACAGACCGGCATGGCCTTGTGGCTGATCACTCACGACCTGGCCTTGGTATCGAACATC
>JAQTYP010000339.1 GCA_028688235.1 Methylomonas sp. | reverse complement strand
AATGCTTATTCGGTCTTTGCTGGAAAGGCTACATAGAATAAAATTTCAACAGCAGCCTTTCCATGTTTCTTGTTAACGCCATGCGCCCGAAGGGCGCTTACTTTGCTCAGGGCGAACGGTTAAGCCTTCCTCTGTGTCCCGTTTTAAAGGAGAAGCCGACTTTCACCAGCTTGCTGACTACCATACCAATCGCACTTCGCTTTCGCGTTGCTCTACCCAGCCACATAACGGGCGAAACTGCGCATTACCCGCAAAGCCGATTTGCGGATTGCAAATATTCGCGATCCCATCAACAATAACGAACATTACCGACCAAAGGATCAGGAGCGAATAATGCCCGTCCCCCTTGCCAAATCGAACCACTTCACCCCAGAAGACTATCTGGAAATGGAACTGTCCAGCCCGGTCAAGCATGAATACGTCGCCGGCGAGATTTTCGCGATGACCGGCACCAGCGACAGCCATAACATCATTTCCCTGAACCTGGCCTTTATATTGCGGGAACACCTGCGCGGCACGCCTTGCCGGGTGTTCATGTCCAATCTGAAATTGAAAATCGAGGCGGCGGATGCGTATTTTTATCCCGACCTGATGGTCACCTGCGAGACTGCGCCGGACAGCCATTTCCGCGAACAGCCGAAGCTGGTGATCGAAGTTTTGTCCGACTCCACCGCCAAATACGACCGCGAAGACAAACCCCGCATGTACCAGTCGCTACAAAGCTTGCAAGAATACGTACTGGTTGCGCAAAGCTGCATGGACGTGCGGGTTACCGGCGCAGCGCCGACGGCTGGGACATGGCGATTTACACCGACGGTGCCGAAATTCCCCTGAATTCGGTGAAATTGGAAATAGCCATCGAACGGATTTACGAGTCGGCTTGGGATTAAATCGCCATCCAAATATCAAACCACTTCGGGTATCTTCCATGACGCTCACTTCCGACCTGTTACAACGCATACAAAAAACTACCGGCCAAACGCTGCGTAACCCGCGCGTTTCCGGCGTCGGCGGCGGCGATATCAATGCGGCCTATCGCTTGCAAAGCGACGATGTGGATTGGTTCGTCAAAACCAACCGCGCCTCGCTGGCTACGATGTTCGCCGCCGAAGCCGCCGGCCTGCATGAATTAGCGGCTTTGAAAGAAGTTCGGGTACCCAAGGTCATAGACCACGGTCAATGCGACGGCCAGGCTTATTTGGTGTTGGAATATCTCGAATTGACCGGCTTACGCGGAATCAGCGCCTCACTGTTCGGCGAACGGCTCGCCCGTTTGCATGCCCATAGTCAGCCCTTTTTCGGCTGGCATATCGATAATACGATAGGTTCCACGCCCCAATATAATGCGCAAGAGGACGACTGGATAGGTTTTTGGCAAAAGCAACGCTTGGGCAAGCAACTGCAAATAGCCGAAAACAACGGTTTCGGCGGCAAATTGCAGAGCAAAGGCGAAAAATTACTGGCAAAAATTCCGGCTTTTTTCAGCGATTACCGCCCTCACCCCTCGTTGCTGCACGGCGATTTATGGGGTGGCAATGCCTCGGCGGACAAACAGGGCAATCCGGTCATGTTCGATCCTGCCTGTTATTACGGCGACCGCGAGGCCGACATCGCGATGACGGAATTATTCGGCGGCTTCGGCCTGGATTTTTACGCCGCCTACCAAAACCACTATCCGCTGGATGCCGGCTACCACACCCGCAAGACCCTTTATAATCTTTATCATATTCTGAATCATCTGAATCTGTTCGGCAGCGGCTATCAACGCCAAGCCGAGAACATGATGGATCGTTTACTGGCTGAGCTGGGTTGAAATCAGGAACGGTGCAGCTTGGCACAATGGGCGTTTGTCGAGCCGCTTTCCATCAACCTAAAAACCGCATCGGGTCCACGAAATGATTTTCCAGAATCAAGCACTCGCCAATTTGAAAAAGCCGACGACTTGATGCAACTGCTCCGCCTGGCCGTTCAGTTGTTCGGCGGTTGCCGCCATCTCTTCGGAAGCCGCGGCATTCTGTTGCGTGACCTTGTCCAGCTGCCGCATCGCATCGCCGATTTGATTGACGCCGGAGGCTTGCTCCATGGAGGCCGCATTGATTTCCTGGACCAGATTCGAAGTCTTCACGATAGTGGGTACGACATTGCCGATCAGGGTACCGGCTTTTTCGGCGATGGCCACACTATTGGATGCCAACTCATTGATTTCTTCCGCCGTCATACGGCTGCTTTCCGCCAGCTTTCTGACTTCGGCCGCCACCACCGCGAAACCTTTACCGTGCTCGCCGGCGGAAGCGGCCTCGATGGCCGCATTGAGCGACAATAGATTGGTCTTATACGCAATATCCTCGATCAAGCCGATTTTCTTCGCGATATGCTTCATGGCCTCCACCGTTTCGATCACGGCTTCGCCGCCCCGCTTGGCTTCTTCGGCCGACTTATCGGCCATTTGCTCGGTTATGTGGGCATTTTCGGAATTTTGTTGAACCGACGCACTCAGTTGCTCCACCGCGCTGGTCGTTTCCTCGACGCTGGCGGCCTGCTCGGTAGTCGCCTGACTAATGGACTGAGCGGTGGCGCTAACCTCTTTCGAGGCGCCGGTCAAGGCTTCGGAATTGCATAGCACCTGTTCGACCACTTGGCTGAGTTGATCGCGCATCATTTTAAGGTCGTAGAGCAAACTGGCCCGATCGTCCTGCTCTAACGCGATGGCGACCGACAAATCGCCACCCGCTATGCTTTTCATGATTTCGGCGGCATAGTCTGGTTCGCCGCCCAATTGCCGCATCAAGGTCCGGGTAATCATGATCGCCGCAAGACACCCTATCACGAACGAAATCAAACCGAGAATTTTGATGATCATCCCGCTGGCACTGACCACCTCTTGGGCTCGAGCGCCGGAATCTTCCATCAATCGGGTTTGATAGTCGATCAACTTGCCGACATTGCCGAAATAATCGGTTTGTACCTTACGCATTTTGGTCAATAAATACTGGGCGGCCTCATCCTGCTTGCCTTCCTCCGCCAAAACCATGAATTCGTTCTGAGCGACTTGGTAAGCATCTTGCGTCGCGACCACGGATCGATATATCTCCTGCCCTTCAGGCGTATGGATGCGTTCTTTAAACTTGTCCAGATTGACACCGATGTTTTTCCTGGACTCCTGCAGGCGCGCCAATTCCTTATCTATCGTCTCCTTGTCTTTGACGATCAAGGTATTGCGCATGGCTCTCGCCATCACATTGATGTCACCTATGACGCTATTTGCCCACACCGTCTTCGGAAATTTGTCGTTGACCATGTCATCGATATCGGACAACAAGTCATTCATGCGATAGATGCTGAATCCCGAGATTATCGCTAGAAAAAACAATACGCAGGCAAATCCTAATCCCAAACGAGTTCTGACCTTCATCGTGCTCATCTTATATGCTCCATAAATGATTGCGCGCGGATAATAAATTTTGAAAACATCGGAATGAAATCATAGCGGGGGATTAGGATCACCGCAAATGATCGGAAGATATTGTCGGCGATAAAATCCCTGAGCGCCGCCTCCAGATGGGATTATCGGAAAAATCGCCAAGACGAATGACGATATATCTGGATTGGTCATCGATTTGCCTGTATGTTTCAGCTTGGCTTTGGCGATCCAGCCTTAAAATCATTCAGGGGAAACAACATGCATAAGTCACCCGAATACGATATCTGCGTGATTGGCGGCGGCGCGGCTGGTTTGGTAGTCGCTGTGGGCGCAGCGACACTGGGTGTCAAGGCGGCATTGGTGGAAAAATCCGCATTGGGCGGCGATTGCCTGCATTACGGCTGCATCCCCAGCAAGACCCTGATTCAAAGCGCAAAGGTGGCCCATACCCTTGCAAACGCCGAGCGATTCGGCCTTCCCGCCCATAAGCCCGACATCGAATTGAACGCAGTCATGCGGCACGTGCAACAGGTGATACATCAACTGGAAGCCCACGACAGTCCTGAACGCTTCGAGGCCATGGGCGTGGACGTCGTTTTCGGTGCCGGCCAATTCCTGTCTAAGGAAGCCTTTCAGGTCGGGAATAGATCACTACGGGCGAAAAATTTCGTCATCGCCACCGGAACCTGCCCTACCATTCCGCCGCTGCCCGGACTGGCGAAAACGCCTTATCTGACCAACGAAACCCTGTTTTCGGTTAAAGAACCCATCCGGCACTTGTTGATTCTGGGTGGAGGACCGATAGGATGC
>JAQTYP010000338.1 GCA_028688235.1 Methylomonas sp. | reverse complement strand
GTTGGGCCCGTTCCTGCTGTTTG
Organism: Methylomonas sp.; assembly: GCA_028688235.1. GTDB lineage: Bacteria > Pseudomonadota > Gammaproteobacteria > Methylococcales > Methylomonadaceae > Methylomonas. Next base: position 4,210 of record JAQTYP010000338.1, on the reverse strand, counting down.
GGTTTGGTGCCGGGTGAATGATAGCGGCCGATAGCCGTTTTCCAAGCTCCGGTTTTTTGGTATTCGCGTTTAAGTATCCGGGCGCCGGTACGAGTATTGTGAAAGGGTTCCAGGGCTTGCCAGGGGGTGCCCAATTGTTCCCGGTGATAACGCCAATTGACTTGCATGATGCCGACATCGATCAAATCGACACCTTGTTGCAGATATTCCGTAAGCCCTTGCCAGGCTGCCAACCGAGTTGGATAACGCAGCGCTTTGCCGGCCACATTCAATGTCCACGGCCAAGGCCGCAGTTTGCCGCTACGCAGTTTTTGGCCGCTTTCGGTGACGGCAACGCTATACAGCACTTCGGCCGGCAGTCTGTGTTCAGCGGCGACTCTCTGATAATTAGCCGGGATGCTGTCCTTGGCCCAGCTTACTGGGATCCAGCTACAGAGTAAGGCCGCTATCATCGCGCCAATCGGGCTTGGTAATGCCGATCGGTATAAGGATGGTTTTGCAGAAACGATCGTCATCATCGTCCTAAACCGGCACTCTGTCATCTGTTGCGATTTGCTTTGTTTCACGCCGACATTCTTTACTCTGACCGGAGCAGGCCGAAGATTGGCGGCGGCCACTTATAATCGCAGCGCGTCCAGCGTTTGGCCTTTGAGTTTGAAGACTTGCGGCATAGCCCCCACCAATTGCTGAGTCACTTTAAAATAATTGCCTTGGTCATGGTTCAACGTCAGCAAGCCCTGTCTTATACGGGCATTGTCGATATGCTGCTGTTTCGCCCACTGCTGAATCAAGCCATCGTCTCGCTGCGGTTGGGTATCGACAAAGTACAAATCGATTCGCTGGGTTTTGAATGCGGGCTGCCGCAAGAGGCGCTGCACCAGGCTTTCACAAGCCGGGCAGTGTTTGATTTTTAGGAACACCAATAAACGCTCGCCCGAGTCTAAGGCCTGTTGGCCGGGAGATTTCAACCGGCTCAAGTCGACGAGCAATTCGTTGGGATACAAGCGCTGAAACGCTTCGGCATAAGCCTGTTGAAAAGCCAGGATGCGTTCGGCATCTTCATGGCGCATTCTGGCCCAGATTTCGGCGTACCGTTTGCGTTCTTGATCATCACGCGCATGGGTACCTAAGACTTCAATCGGCGAAATGCTCGCCGGACTAATGCTGCCGCGGATGCCTTGCATCAGACTTTTGTAGCGGCTCCATTCGTCAACCGTCAGCGACCAGTGTTCTCGGCGTAACTTGTCTTCAGCAACGGGCTCGGCTTGCGATTCGGTGTAAGTGAGTGGCTGTGTCCGGGATTCGTTTGCCTGCGCCGGCCATTGAAGTCCGATCAGAGGCGCCGCCAAGCCGATAACCCGCAACAAACGCTTAGCGGCCATCTTGCCGGCCTTTTTGCTGGTTGGCGTTAGGGCTAGTCGACAAGGTTTGAGTTCGGCCCTGCGGGCTTTTAACTGTCAATGTCTGCGTCTCCCGATTTATGGAGACGATGCGCCAGTCCGCTAAGGCTTGCCCGATTGTTTTTTCATACCACTGCCCGCTATGCCGCAATACCGCATACCTCTGATCGCCCCATTGATCGATACTGACCAAGTCGAACGGTACTGTTAGCTTCCGGCGTTTTTTATGATGTGCTGATTTGGATGATGTCCGTTTGACCGGTTTGGCTTTGGCGGGAGTATTTTGATTTACCAGCTCTGTCAGTTGTTCCAACTTCGAGGTCTGTTCAGCCAGTTGACTCTGCAATGTACGCAATAGCTCGGTCTGTTGGCCTTGCCAGACTTCGGATTGAGTCATCTGATAGTCCAATGCGGCTTTCAACGGCGCAAAGACCTGGGTCAGTTCGGCTGTTTGCGGGCTCGCTGCGGCAAGTGGCTGGGTTTGTTTGCCGGCTGCGGCAGGACCTTCAGGATCGTCATGGGCTTCAGCAGGTGATAGATCCACCGTAGTTACGGGTGCAATCGCTGGGTCACCTCCCGGCTTGGCCCGATCATCGACCCGAGTCTCAACATCCAGCATAGATGTTGGTTGCGGGCGATACATACGGGCCATGCCGATCCAACACAGAAGTAGTACCAATAATGCAGCAAGGCCGCCGCCGACAAGTTTGAGCCGGTACGGTGCTGAACGCCGTTCGCGTTGCCCAGTGTCCGGCTCCGAATCGATTGAAAACGCTGTTTCGGGTTCGTGATCCATTATGGCCCTCCCCGGTTTTCGTCAACGGGGATAAAACGTATCGACCGTTTGATTGGCTCGTCCTGTAACACGAAACCCGGCGTAACCAGCAACGTCAGCGCGTCCTTCAATGGCATCGGGCCAAGTTTTCGATGTACGGCCGGCAACGGCTTAGCCAGTAGTTCCGTGACATCGGCTTGCAGACTAGTCTCTAAGTCATAACCGCTGCGCCTCAATAGAAAATGGATGGCGTGTTCGATAGAGATGCATTCCTCCGGAACCGTCACATCGATGATCACATCCAAGGGATGCCATTGTGCATGCGATGGCGTTGCCGCCAAGACACTGTACCGGCCTGTTTGAACCATCGGTGCCGGTCGGTTTGCCGCGCTTTTCCGGTCGATTGACGGCACCCCGGCAGCTGCAACAGCTTGCGGCTCGTGCTTCGGATCGATTCTGCCGGCCTTGCTGACATCGGGGCCGGTCAAACCGATCCGTTCAGGTTTATTCGGCGCGCATCCGGCTATGATTTCCATTAGGATAGGCAGCACAATCAAACCAGCGGGGTGTAGGGCGTTTGGATTCATGTAAGCTCGCTCAAAATAGTCAGGATGCCCATAGCAGGCGTCCGGTATCCGTCATTTTGAGAAGCAGTCTGCCGAGTCGGCACTTGAAATTGAAGCAAAAACCCTGACTCGCCTGCCGAGGGTTTCAGCAGAACCCTGCGCAACCCGCCATTTGATCAAAGCGTTCTGCCTTTTTCGGATAGGCCCTTTCCCGTTAAAGGCCCCTTCCCTTGCGGCCTTTTTTAACCTTTTGCCGTTAGGTTTTTTATTCCCGTTGCTTCTTCTTCACCCTTTTTCCTTTTTGCACGCAAAATGGCAGCCATGGCCGCGACCGGGTCGGAACGGTGACAAGTGTGACGGCTCTTAGCCCATGCTCTCCCGCACACAATGCTTCTAAGGCCTGAAAAGTTACGACCCTGCGACATCTCCAGGTACAATTTTGATTTGTCACTGATATTGGTAACACCATGGGATTTGAACAACTGGCCACACTAAGAGATCAACTGGCTCAGCAAACAAAGGCTGAAAAGCCGATAAAACCCCGTCGGAAGATGGTCGATGAAACAGCGGCCAAACCGGCCCGCAAAGCCGACCCTCTGGTGTTGATTATCGGTTTGCTACAGAAGAACTTTCCACTGGCATTTCCGAAAAAACCGGCGCCTAAAGTCCCGCTAAAAATCGGCATCCATCATGACCTAGCGGCGCATGCCGAACAGCTGGGACTTTCAACCGTCGAGATTCGCGCGGCCTTGAAAAAATGGTGTCAGGGCAAGCGTTACCGCGAGTGTATGGTGGCAGGTGCTGCCAGGGTAGATTTGCAAGGACAGGAATCCGGCATCGTGAGCAAAGAGGAAGCCTCGTACATTGATCGGCGTAAATCTCAGACACAAGCGTCTGAACCGGCTTAATGCGCCCTGCTTTCTGTCGCATAATCGGCGCTAATCTTTGGTTTTAAGGAGTCACGCCGTGATCACCTGGTTCCGGCATTATGCCTTTATCTCTGATTAGCAGCGTGGCTCAATGAAGCTGCTCTCATTCAATCCCCATAGTTTCAAGGCCTGAGCGGCGGTTCAGTCCATTTGCAGTCCTATACCACTCATTGCCCCCTGACTGCAAACAGGCTTATTGCCGTCAACGGCTTTGTTTGTCGTAAACATTCAGCAGACTTTTAGCGCATTTTTTGTTAGAACCATAGTGCCTCTATTGGGTCCAAAACAAACACACCACGTTCTACAAACATGGTGTGTTTGCTGGATTAATTTCCCGATTTTTGGAGAGTTGGTTACGTATGACGGCGGCGTAAGTTCTGCCTATCCTAACCTCGGTGCCGTCCTTCATGACGGCCACCATGGCGGCGAACGGCGCTTGTTTGATGCGGGCAATGGCGTTACGCCGCACGATGGCGCTGCGGTGAATGCGCATGAAGTCTTCGGGACATAGGCGTTGCTCCAGTGCGGTCAGCGTTTCGT
>JAQTYP010000337.1 GCA_028688235.1 Methylomonas sp. | reverse complement strand
CGGCCAATTTTGCAAGTGCCGCCTCGGCGCCTTCGGCGATACTCAATTCGAACCTCTGGCGCAACTGGCGTCGTATGCCTTCCAGCAACAGTTTTTCGTCATCGACGACCAGTATTTTTCGGCTGATGCTGGGCAGCGAGGCGTTCATAGTAATTCCAATGCTTTGCTAATCCTGGGTAGATTGAGTTCCAGCAGCGAAATATCGTCTGATTGCGGCTGCCGCTGCTGATGGTCACGCAATTTGGCCATGATGAAATCGATGCGTGTGGCTTTATTGGGGCTGTCGGCAATTGCGGCGGTCAAGCGTTCGACGCCAAAATGAATCTGCTCATCATCGAATTGTTCGGTAACGCCATCGCTGCAGCAAATCAGCGAGACGGCTGCATTTATTGTATGACTGCTGATGCAGGCACTGAATTCATGGTGTGCCAAAATTCCCAAAGGCAGGTTATTGGAAGCAAACGTGCCAACGATAAGGCCGCTGGCATCGACAAAATAGGCATCCGGCATGCCGCCTTGCCACAAGTCTAGCCGGCGGGCCTGTAAATCCATTTTGACCAATAACGCGGCGCAGAACAAGCCGGTCGGCAGCTTTCGCCGCATTTTGTCGTTGATCATCGCAGCAAGCCGTTCGAGGTCGGGCTGGTCTTGACAATATTGACGGAAACCTTCCGCTACTAGCAACACGGCCAGTGCGGACTGCAATCCATGTCCGGTCAAGTCCCCCATCATCAGATAAAAAACGCTTTTATCCTGGCTGGTATGGGTGAGTAGGAAGTCGCCGCTCACACCTTCTTTGGCGCTGACCAGGTAATCCAGCCCGTCCAGTTTGTCGGGATCGTGCGAAACGACGCGGGTATAGACGACTCTAGCCATTTCCAGTTCCTGTTCCAACAGGTATTTTTTCTTGTTCAATTCCGCGACGCTGGCCGCCAGATCGGCATTTTTTCGTTCCAGTTCTTCGCTCAAACGGCGTTTGTCGAGCAATAAATGATATTGATCGAGGGCATCTAGGATGACTTTTTGCAATATCTCCGTCGGGCAGGGTTTTGGCAGGTAACGAAACACCCCGGTTTCGTTGAAGACTTTGATGGAAACATTTAAATCAGCGTTGCCGGTCAGCATGATTTGCACGCTGTGGGGTGAAAGTCCGCGGGCGCGCTTAAGGAATTCTATGCCGTCGAGATCAGGCATGTTGTAATCGGATATGATCACGGCAATGTCCTGGTGCTCGCCCAACAAATCCATTGCAGCTTCCGCCGATTGCGCCGTAACTACCTGATGTTTGCGGCCCAGCGTGCGCTGGAACATATGCAGGATGTTGATTTCGTCGTCGACGCACAGAATCTTGTTGTTGGCCTTGTTGGTCATGAGCCTCCTTATCGGTCGGAAAACTGATTACGCACCCTGTCCGCAAGGACTTGCCAAGCGGATAATCGATCCAGTTTGTTGATGCGTTGTAAGTAGTCGGTGTCCAGCGTCATATCGAACAAACGTTCGTAACCCTGGCTAAATTCGGGCCGCAACAAACAGGCGGCGGCATGTACGGCCGTCAGCGCGTTGATCCCGTCATAATCCGTTTCGTTAGGGGAATTTTGCAGCAGTATGGCTTCGATGATGCGGGGCGGGATTTTCCACAGGCTTAATAGATAGGCCGCTGCCTCGAAACGGGTGAAGCCGAATATCTGCATTTCCAGTTCCACAAGCGGAATATCGGTATTTTTAACTTGCTCCAGCAAGGCTTTAAGCTGATTGTCGCCGTGAGATAGGAAAATCAGCAGACCGATATTGTGTAGTAGGCCGCCAAGGTAGGCCTGATCGGGTCTGTCATCCTGTTGATCTTCGGTCAATGCGATCAGTCTGGCCAGTTCGGCGACTCGTCCTGCATCCTGCCAGATCAGCTGCATAAAGCGTTCTAATTCCTGATCCTTCAACGGAAATGCAGATTTGACATGGGCCGATATGACCAGATTGTTCAGTTTTTTGATGCCTATCAGGTTGATCGCTTCGCTGAGGTTCGATACGGTGCGGTTCAAGCCGAAATAGGGTGAATTGACCAGTTGCAACAACTTTGCCGACAAGACCATGTCGCGAGCGAAAATATCGGCCAAATCCTGAGTGGTGGTGTTTTCCTTTTTGATCGCCGCGTTCAATTCTTGATAGATTTTGGGAAGACTAGGGAGTTTGTTCGGATCGCCCACGCCTTCTATGATGCGTGGATTTCTGACGCAGGTCTGAATCTTGAATATTTGGGAGATTGCTTCACGCAGGGTCTCGGCATTGCATGGTTTGCTCAGATATTGATGCGCAACCTCCAGGCCGCTTTTCAGGTTTTCTTCGTCGGCATAGCCGCTGAGTATCATTCTGACCGTGGCTGGATAAAGTTCGCTGACTTTTTTTAGCAAGTCGTCGCCGCGCATTTCCGGCAGCAGCATGTCGCATACGATCAGATCGATGGGGTGTTGAGCCAGCATGATCAAGGCTTGCGCCCCACTATTGGCGAAGAACAATTGCCATTGATCTCTATAAGGGCGTAATTGACGTTGAATGCCGCTGACGACGTTTTCATTGTCGTCGACAAACAGGATGTTTTTTTTATTCATTGATCAATCCAGTCGGGGCTGCTTGATAGGCAACTGAATATGAAAAATAGTGCCACTGCCGACTTGGGATTCAAAGAACAATTTGCCATGGTGATTTTCCACGATGATGCTGTAAGCCAGGCTGAGGCCTTGGCCTGTGCCCTTTCCGACCGGTTTGGTGGTGAAAAACAAATTGAATACTTTTTCTTGAATGCTGTCAGGAATGCCGATGCCGTTATCCTGAATCAGGATTTCGACGCTATCGTCCAGCTTTCGGGTGGAAATCCTAATCAGGCCCGGCCTGTTTGGGCCGTCTTCGATGGCATGTACCGCGTTGATCAGCAGATTCAGCAGCACTTGATTCAGTTGGTTGGCATAACATTCGATGGAGCCGACATCGGTGGCGAAATCGGTTTCGATCTGGGCGATGTATTTATAACTGTTGCGGCTGATGGTCAATACGCCGTTCAATGCTTCGTGCAGGTTGACGAACTGCTTGTCTTGGCTGGGCCCGAAATGGGAGAAGGTTTTCATGGCCTTGACGATTTCGGCTACCCGTGCAACGCCTTCCAGCGATTGCTGTATCGCTTTGGGGCTGTCTTCCAGGATGTAGGCTATATCGTAGCGTTCGGCCAAAGCCTCCAGTTTGGCTTTCATGGTGTCGTCCGCCGTGTCGCTCAAGGACTGTTGATAGTCCAGGATATCGGCAAAATTTTGCGCCAAGGCCGATAGATTGTCGCCGATATATTGGATGGGCGTATTGATTTCGTGCGCAACGCCTGAGGCCAGTTGACCTATCGCCTCCATTTTTTGCGCCTGTATCAGTTGAGTCTGAAGGGCCTTGGTTTCGCTGATATCGTCGATGACGCCGGAAAAAAACACGGTGTCGTCCAATTGCATAGGATTGACCTGCAGCAAGGCCGGAAACAGTTTGCCGTCTTTGCGTTTGGCTTCCACTTCGCGCCTCTGTCCCATGATGGCGGGTTGGCGTGTCGTCAAATAGCGTTGCAAGAATGAATCATGCTGGCTGGCGATAGCATCGGGCATCAGGCAATTGACGTTCCTGCCGATGATTTCGGATTGTTTGTAGCCGAAGATTCGTTCTGCCGCTTTATTGAAGCTGATGACGATGCCGTTTTTATCGATGGTGACGATGGCGCTGGCTGCCGTATCGAGTATCGTATTCAACTGAGCGGTTTGGTGCTTCAGGCTGTCCATTTGATGTTTCAGCAATAAGCCGGATTTACCTATCAGCGAGCCGAAAAGACCCAGCACGACAGGCGCGCTCCAGATGATGAACAGGGCGTAGTTGTTGTCATGTAAGGCCGTGAAAGTCCTCCAGCTGACGTCGAGATCGTTGTGCCACATCAGCAGGGCTATCGTACAGATCGGGAATAACAGTCCGGCTAGGGTTGCTAGAATTGCGGGAAAACAGAAGGGATAGCGCAGTGAAAAATTGATCATGAACCGGAACGGGCAAGAAACACATCAATTGGCTAGTGTAGGCTATGTTACCCAAAAGCGCTAAGGCAAATGGCTCCCGAATCAATCGTACGATTGCATGGTCGCAATCGCGCCGGCAGCCATTCCCGGCAACAGTTCCGTTTGCCGGGCTCGCCAAACGGGGGGGGGGGGTCATTTCGCGCTGCCGATGTCGCCGGGGGGGG
>JAQTYP010000016.1 GCA_028688235.1 Methylomonas sp. | reverse complement strand
CACCACCACGTCGGCCGCCAAAACGGTAGACCGTATCATCGACGTTTTCCCGGCCGCGGAAAAAGACATGATACGGGCGATGCTATCGGAATCCTTGCAAGCCGTCATCTCGCAAACCTTGTTGAAGAAAGTCGGCGGCGGCAGGATTGCCGCCCACGAAATCATGGTCGGCACCGCAGCCATCCGCAACCTGATTCGTGAAGCCAAGGTCGCGCAAATGTATTCGGCGATACAAACCGGGCGTAAGGACGGCATGCAGACGCTGGATCAGAATTTGAAAGAAATGGTCGACAAAGGCTTGGTTACCGCCAAAACCGCCATGGTAAGAGCCGTCAATAAAGACTTGTTTCGTTAAATCGGGAGCTTCAGATGGAAAGCCAATTCAAATCGTTACTCTCCTTGATGGTCGAAAAAAAGGCTTCGGACTTATTCATCACCGCCGGCAAACCGCCCTGCATGAAGATCGACGGCAAGGTGGTGGAAATCTCCAAAAACATGCTGAATGCCGATCAATCCATGCATATCGTCACCAGCATCATGGATCAGCGCTTGAAAGACGAGTTCGAACACACCAAGGAATGTCAATTCGCCTTGGGTGTTGAAGGCTTGGGGCGATTCAGGGTCAGCGCATTTACGCAGCGGGATGCAGCCGGCATGGTGCTGCGCCGCATCGAAACCACTATCCCGACATCGGAAGAACTCCATCTGCCGCCGGTATTGAAAGACCTGATCATGTTCAAACGCGGCCTGGTGTTGTTCGTCGGTGCGACCGGCACCGGTAAATCGACATCGCTGGCAGCCTTGATACGGCATAGAAACGAAAACAGCAACGGCCACATCATCACGATAGAAGATCCCATAGAATTCGTGCATCCGCATTTGGGCTGCATCATCACCCAGCGCGAAGTCGGCCTAGACACCGAATCCTACGAAGTCGCGCTGAAAAACACCTTGCGCCAGGCGCCGGACGTCATCCTGATCGGCGAGGTCAGGACCAAGGAAACCATGCAACATGCGATCACCTTCGCCGAAACCGGGCATTTGTGTTTATGTACCCTACACGCCAACAACGCCAACCAGGCGCTGGACCGTATCCTGCATTTCTTCCCCGAAGACATGCATAGTCAAATCTTCATGGATTTGTCATTGAACTTGCGCGGCATCGTTGCGCAGCAACTGGTCAAGCGCACCGACGGCAAGGGCCGCTATCCGGCCATCGAAATTTTGCTGAATACGCCGCTGGTGTCGGACTTGATCCGTAAAGGCGAAGTGCATAAGCTCAAGGAACTGATGAAAAACTCCCGCGAACACGGCATGCAGACCTTCGACCAGGCCTTGTACGACTTGTACACGGCGGGCAAAATCAGCTACGAAGATGCATTGAATGCCGCCGATTCCAGAAACGAAGTCAGGTTGATGATCAAGCTGGGTGCCGAGAGTGCCTCATTCGACAACAACGAAATGACGTTGAAAGATACCGATGAAGACGGCGGCGGCAGCTTATACAAATGATTCGGGTTTTTAGCGTACGTCTTTCAATGAGCCTGGTCATGGGCTCGATCTTGGCGCTTTCGGGTGGTTGTGCGACGGAAGCCCCGAAGCATGATACCCATATTGGTCGCACCGTAAAACCGGTGCCGCAGCCCGCGCCTAAGCGAGCCGATACGGTCAAACCGGATTTACGTCCCTTAGCCAGCGTCGGCGCTTACCGCGCCGCTTCGGTTTCCGGCGACTATGCGGCCTATCCCGCCGTGCAACAATTCATCGATGCCATGGTGAGCAAGCATGGATTCGAACGTGAATATCTGAACGGCTTGTTCTCGGCGGCCAAACGCAAGCAGTGGACTCTGGATTATCTGCAAAAGTCGGATCTAAGCCTGAAAAGCGCACCGGGTAAAGGCAGTTGGTCGCGATACAAGGCTAAGTTTCTCGATAGCCGGCATATCGATGCCGGCGTGAGTTTCTGGCAACAACACCGGGCCGCGTTGCGGCGGGCCAGCGAACAATTCGGCGTTCCCGAAGAATATATACTCGGCATCCTGGCAATCGAGACCACTTTCGGCAGCTATGTCGGCAGTCACAGGGTCATAGACGCATTGACCACTTTAGCCTTCGATTACCGCCGCCGAGAGGACTATTTTCGCGGCGAATTGGAAAACTTCTTGTTGATGGCCCGTAGCGAGGGCCTTGATCCGGTCAAACCCGTCGGCTCTTATGCGGGAGCAATGGGCTTGGGGCAATTCATGCCCAGCAGTTTTTTGGAATGGGCGGTGGATTTTAACGGCGACGGCAAGCGAAATTTATGGGAGCCCGAAGACGCCATAGGCAGTGTGGCCAACTATTTTGCCCGCCACGGCTGGCGGCAAGGGCAAGCCGTCGTCTCTTCGCTACGAGGGGACCTGAACGGCGCAGCTACCCTGGAATATGGTTTGGATAAGACTTATTCCTTGGATGAACTGCGCCAAGCCGGCCTGTCGCCGACTTCAGGCTGCGACTGCACCGAGCCGTTGCGCCTGTTATGGCTTAGACATGAGCACAAGGACGAATATCTGGTCGGCTATGCTAACTTTTATACGATCACCCGCTATAACCATAGCACCCACTATGCGATGGCTGTACATGAATTGGCGCAAGCGATCAAGCGCGCCTATCAAAGCAGTATGCGCACCGGATAGACTCTTCCCCGACTCGTCAGCTGGGGCCTCACTCCTGCGGCGTTTAATATCTCCCCACTTTGTTGCAACTTATCGGCGGATTCGCCGATTGCGTAGCTTACATGAGCAGTCATCGTAGAGCAGTATTTTCCTTTCCATTCTCTAAGAAGGCGCGCCAGAACGGTTAGGTTGGCGCCGTTGTCATCAATTCGTAACATTCATTTCATTTTTTTGTAATAAAACAACCGCATAGTAAGTAGTTTTAAACCACTCCCTCGGCAGCGGTCAGGTTGTTATTCGGAACGACTAACCTGATTCGGTCCGGGTGGCAAGGAAGGGGTAAACCACTATGACGAGCGTTCCATCCAAGACAAGAATCAACGCAGCAGGGCTAATGCTGGCCGGAGTGCTGGGTTTTAGTTTACCGTCTCGAGCAGACAATTTGGAAAACCTTGCCCAATCCCTGATTGCAATGCGGGGAGAGGTCGAAGAATTGCAATCTCAGCTGGATATCGAAAAGCAATCCCACAAAACCAAAATGGATGCATTGAGTACCCAGTTGGCAGATTTAAGCGTCGAGAACCAGCGTCAGGAAGTCAGCATCGAAAAGCTGCAACAGGCACTGGAGAACTACGAAAAATCCGCAATAGAAGCCAAAAGCGGTGACGAATCTTTAGTGCCGGTGATGTTGCAAACCCTGGACGGTTTAAGCCAAACGGTTAGCGAGGGATTGCCATTTAAAACCGAAGAACGTCTGGCGGAATTGGCCGATTTACGCAACCAGATCGAAACCCGCGTACTTGGGCCGAAAAAGGCCGCCAATCGTTTATGGGCTTTTGTCGAAGGTGAAATCCAATTGACCCGCGAAAACGGTGTGTATAGCCAGACGATTGAATTGGACGGCGAAAAGCGATTGGTCGATGTCGCCAAATTGGGCACGGTGTTTCTTTACTTTCGCGCCAGTGACAACCGAGTAGGTAAAGCCGTCAAACAACAGGGGGGCTGGAAGTTTGTGGAATTGAAGACGCCCGAAGACAAGCAACAAATCAGCCTGTTGTTCGAGTCACTAAAAAAACAAATCCGCCAAGGCTATTTTGAATTGCCCAACCCATTGGAGTCTTAACATGAAGCGTTTATTAGTCATCGGTTTGTTGGGTTGCACCATGCTTCGAGCCGGATTTGCCGAAGAGTCTGTGACAGCTGCTGTGCAAGATAAGCAAGCTGTTCCCAAGGCTGAAACAAAGAAGGAAAGCCCTGTTTCGTTAGATGTGGCCTACAAAGCGGAATTTGCCTTCCTGCAGGCGCAAAAAAAGGAATTGGAAAGCAGGCTGGGCTCCTTCAAATCGCAAGCCGGCAGCGCTGAAAACGCTATCAAGCAAAAAATTGCCGGTCTGGAGCAAATCAGTGTGGCCATGTCGGCAAAAGAGGACAAACTAAGGGCCAGTCTTGCGGGGGCCGAGCATAAAGACGAGTCGTTGAACGACAGCAACGAGCTATTGCAAATGACATACTCTCAAGGCAACGCCAGTTTAGCCGCCTATCGTTTGTCGCTCGAAGACAAAGCCGAATTCACCAATGCCACCGATGCGAATAAGTTGATATTGCTGTTCGATCAAGCCACCGGCTTGTTGAAGGAATTAGGCAGCGTGAGGACCGAAGACGAACATTTCTTTACGACAGACGGCGCCGAGGTTGCCGGCAAGATTGTCAAGGTGGGAAATATCGCCGCTTATGGCGTGAGCGAAAAGGCCAGCGGGATATTGGTTCCCGCCGGCGGCGGGAAGCTCAAATTGTGGTCGTTGCCGGCCGAGGACATCGCCCATGGCTTTTTGGCGTCTAAAGTACCATCAATTGTCAAGATTTTTTTGTTCGAGTCCAAGGATAAGGCTGTCGATGAAAAGCAAGAGAAAACCGTGTTGAGCGTCATCGAGTCCGGCGGCATGATCGGTTGGGTCATTGTCGGACTGGGCGGTGTCGCGTTGATCTTGATCGGTATTCGCTTGTTGTTGCTGTATTTGGCATCGTTGAACACGCAGGCCATTGCCAACGCGGTTATCCCAATGTTGCAACAACAACAGGAAGAGCAAGCGCTGGCTTATTGCCGGCAGCAAAAAGGGCCATTTGCACGGATGCTGAAGGCCACGATAGAAAACTCGCATGGCAATCGTGACCATATGGACGATGTGATTTCCGAAGCCTTGTTACACGAGGCGGGAGTCTTGAATCGCTTTGGCTCGGCCATTTTGGTCATTGCCTCGATATCACCGCTGTTGGGGTTATTGGGTACGGTGACCGGTATGATTTCCACCTTCGACATCATTACCGAATTCGGTACCGGCGACCCCAAGTTGCTGTCTAGCGGAATTGCAATCGCGCTGGTTACCACCGAGTTGGGATTGGTTGTCGCCATTCCGGCCGTACTGGCGGGTACCTTGCTTTCCAGCTGGTCCGATGCGATCAAATACGATCTCGAAGAAATTGCCTTAAGAGCCACCAATATCCTACTCGATAGGGAAAATCCGAAGGCCATTCTTAAAAAACAGGCCATAGAAACCAAACAGGTCGCCGATTTTATTCCGGCCGAACCGAGTTATGCGGTCGGGTAAGTTAAGCATTATGGAGAGTTATCGATGGAATGGTTAGTCGAAATCCAGGATTTCATGAATAAAGGCGGGTTCGTGATGCCGCCGTTGTTATTGCTGACCATGCTGCTTTGGTATGGACTCGGCTACCGATTTTGGGTGCTTAGACGTAAGCGAAATCACTCCGTTAGGCAATTGATAAAGCAGCGTGACGCTCATTGGAACACCAAGCCCCGAGACATCGTGGAGCGCGCTCTTAAGGATGGTTATCGGGTCAAGCTGCTAGCGCCATCGCAGTTGCGCAAACATCTGGATGTCGAATTTTATCCCTATGAAAAGGAAATCAGAAAGCACACGGCCTTGATCAAAATTGTGGTGGTCATCGCGCCGTTGATGGGATTGTTGGGGACCGTCACGGGAATGATAGAAACATTCGATTCTCTCGCGGAAATGGCCTTGTTTACCCAGTCAGGGGGCATCGCCGGCGGCATTTCGCAGGCCTTGTTCACGACCCAGATGGGTCTGGCGGTAGCCATTCCCGGTGTTTTGTTGATGAGTTTTTTGGACCGAAAACAACGCAGAATTCAATCTGAATTAGAACAGATTAAAGATTTGCTTTGTATGGATAGATTGTAATCAGCCGTTTAGGCACGCGAAAGCAGGTTATGAAATGAGATACCGAGAAAAAACAGATTTTGCCCAGGCACTGGATATTTCGCCATTGATCGACATTGTGTTCATTTTGTTGATCTTTTTTATGGTGACGACCACTTTCGTCAAGGATATGAAGCTGGAACTGGAGCGGCCCAGCGCTTCGAGCGCCAGCGCCGCCTCATCCAAGGCCATTCGTTTATACATCGATAAAGCCGGCGACACTTATCTGGATGGCGAACCCATCAGAGTTTGGTTAATACAGAGCAAATTACGCGAGTTATTGAAAAACGCGAGCGCCGCCAGTGTATTGGTCGTGACCGACGATGGCGTGCCGGCAGGCAAGTTGGTGGAAGTGGTCGACCAAGCGCGTCTGGCGGGTGCCCAGGGCGTTGGCGTGGCGACTAAAAAAGAAGCGGGTTAAGCGCGCATGGCAGACGTCAAACCCACCGAAAGTAGAGGCAAATATCTGTCCGGTCTTGCCTCGATGCTGATTGGGCCGCTATTCGTGTTCGGTACCGTGTTGTTGATGAATAGGGTTGGCGACGGTATCGATAAAAATGATGCGCAGGACTCGACGCAATTGACCGTGATCAAACAGCCCAAACCCGAAGCCCAAAAAGAGGTGACCAAACCCAAGCCAAAACCTAAGCCCAAACAAGTCCGCGCCCCCATGCCCGCGGCTATGCTGAATGCGAACTTGTCGGGAATCGATTTGGGCTTATCCAATTTGGGGGGAAGCGATCTGAACGTCGGTGACAACAGTTTATTGGGCAATACTCAAGCTTCGGTCATGACCGAGGATTCGGTAGACGTCATGCCGCAACCCAAGGTCAGAGGTAATTTCATCTATCCCAAGGCGGCCAAGAAACAAGGTGTCGAGGGCTATGTCGTTTTATCGGTGCTGATCGACACCGAAGGCAGAGTGGACAAAGTCAAGGTGTTAGAGTCGTCGCCTCAAGGAGTGTTCGACGATTCGGCCATGGAGGGCGTCAAAAGCTGGCAGTTTACCCCGGCGCAATATCAAGGCAAAACCGTCAAGGTATGGGCCAAGCAGAAAATACGATTTGGATTGGGATGACGAACAAGCAGGTAATGAAGTTGAACAGAGCTATTTCAGGGCAGCGGGGATTTTCATCGACCCGGCGCGCGCACGCAATCTTGTTGGTGCTGACGTTTTGTATCGCAATGGAGAGCGGAGCCGAAGATAAATCCAATCCGGCGGCTAATTTGTCGATGGCAGAACTGTTGCCGATTGCGGCGATGCTGATCAAGGACGGTAATCACGAACGGGCGATCAATACGTTGAGCGGTGCGGATGCGAGTCAGGAGGGCGCGGATTTGTCGCGTTACCATACTTTGCTCGGCATGGCCCAGATTGGCATGAAAGACTATGGCGCGGCCAAGACTTCCCTTCAGCAAGCCATCAAGCACGGCCAGACCGATCCCGTGATTTATGTTTATTTGGCTCAGGCCCATTATGGCTTGCAAGAATTTCAGCCGACCCTGCAGGCAATCGAGCGGGCGGGTAATGTTTTCAGCACTTATCCGGCGTTGCTGGAAATGAAAATCCATTCGCATTGGTCGTTAAAGCAATACGATGCTGCTTGGGCGGGACTGGAGTTGGGACAAACCTTGTTTCCGGAAGATCATAAATTTTTGGAAAAAAAGATTTTTTATGCACTCGACTTGGAACTTTATCGAAACGCCGCCGAGCTAGGTAAGCAGTATCTCGCCAAGTCGGTCGCCAAACCGGACGACTTCGTGGCCATCGGTAATGCCTTGCGCCTAAGTCGCCAGTTTCAGGATGCCGCGGATATTTTGGAAACGGCGCGGCTGCGCTATCCGGAGCACCCTACGATAGCCAAGGTACTGGCGCATACTTATCTGGATCAAGGCATGACGCATGCCGCGGCCGCCATTTTCGAACGGGCCGCTTACCAAAATCCGGAGTTCATTTCGGAAGCCGCCGAATTATATAAACGCGCCGGGCGATTTCACCATGCGTTGGAATTGAACGCGAAGATACCGGACCAGGCCGCCAAGCTCAAACAACGATTGGCTATTTTATTGGGCCTGCAGCAATACGAAATGGTAGTCAACATGGAGCCTGCACTCCTCCGAAACCGGTTGTTGGCGGACCAAAGCGTGCGCTATGCCTTGGCCTATGCCGCTTATGCCATCGGCGACTTCGAGCAAACTAAAAAGCATCTGAATTATGTCAAGGAGCCTGGCTTATTCAAGCAAGCCATGGAGTTACAGCGATTAATGCAAGAGTGCGGGCTCGAATCCTGGAAGTGCGGTTAGGAATATGCACAAAATGAAATCTCGAATCAGTAAGCTTTGCGGAGGTTCGGCGACTCGCTTGACAGGACGCCGTAGATACATCCTTGTAGGCTTGGCGACGGCTATCCCTGCCGCCGACACCTGCCAATCGAGCCACCGAACGCCCTCAACATTCGAACAAGTTATTTCAGGCGCTTTTCTTAGTACCTCGATATTTTTGCCGTTCATTTCGTCAACGACTTTCTAAACAACTTTGCCGATCGTTTCGGCCGCCACTCATCATTCCTCCGGCTCATGAAGAAAATCAATCGCTCTCCGGTATTACTTTCCTTGTTTTGTTTGTTATCCGAAGCGCTTGCCGATGAGCCGGCGTTGGTTAACGTTTATCTATTCGAAGCCGGCATGCCGTTAGCCCATGTCGACATTCGGCTGGATAACGGAGACTTGCTGAGATCCGATAAAGACGGACACGTCTCTATGAGGCTGGATTCCGGCGAGCGTCATCTATATTTTCGCCAAAACCAAAACGACATTCTGGACCTGGCTCTGCCGTTGACTGCGGGTGAAAATGTACAATTGATCATCACCACATTCGGCGATAAGCAAAAACCCATAGTCGAGATCGAGAGCTCGAATGCGACGAATTTTCTTGCTTCGGCGGAGGCAACGGAAAAAAAACCAGTCAGCCAGGAAAAGGGCTATCTGGAGGGCGATGTAGTCGATGGCGAAACCCAAAAACCCATCGCAGGGGCACAAGTATTCGTCAGTGGTTTGACAAGCGAGTTGAAAACCGATGAGCAAGGCAAATTCAAGATCGAAGTGCCCGTTGGCGAATACAGCCTTTCCATTTTGCACCCGAACTTTAGTACCCAAATCAAGGATAAAGTGGCGGTAGTAGCCGGTAACGCCACTCATCAATCCTTTGGACTAACGCCAAAAGGACTCGAATTGCCTGAACATGTCGTGATAGAGCCCCATTTTGCCGGCAGTTTGGCGTCCATCATCGAAGAACAGCGAACGACGTCGGCAGTCAGCAACATATTGGGTTCCGAACAGATTACCCGCAATGGCGACAGCGATGCGGCGGGGGCGTTGAGACGGGCGACGGGTTTGACCTTGGTTGGCGGTAAATTTGTCTTCATTCGAGGCCTGGGGGAACGCTATTCCAGTACCTTGTTGAATGGTATTTCTATTCCTTCTCCGGACCCAACACGTCGAGTGGTGCCGCTGGATTTGTTTCCGACCAATGTGGTCGATAGCATTTTGATTCAAAAATCCTATTCAGTAGACCGCCAGGCAGAATTTGCCGGCGGAACGGTCGAACTGAGAACGCGTAGCATTCCCGACGATTTTTTCTTCAATCTGTCCTATCAGGCGGGTTTCAACAACGGCACTACCTTCGCCGACGGTTTGCGTTACGAAGGCGGAGATATGGACATATTGGGTGCCGACGATGGCGCGCGGGCGATGCCGGATTCCCTACAATCGGCCATAGCGGATGGCACGGTATTGCGGCCCAAGACCACCTTCAATCCAAAGGGGTTTAGTCGTAGCGAACTGGATACTTTCGGGCGCGATTTGTCCGGGGTATGGGACATCGATAAAGAAAGCATAGGGCCGGACCATAGGGCCAGCCTTGGGATTGGCGATTCCTTTACCTATGGCGATTTTGGCGTAGGATTCATTACTTCCTTACGCTGGTCCGATGCTTGGGATAATCAGGATGAAATCTTGAACGAATATGCGTTCAATAACGGTGCGCTCGATCCCATCAATGAATCGATTATGTCGCGCACGGAACGGGAGACGCAAACCAATGGTTATCTAGGTTTGGAAGCCAATTACACCGATTATCACAAGTTTTTTGGCAAGGCTTTGATTTTGCGGCAAACCTTCGACGAAGCCAGAATCACGGAGGGTTATACCGATGCCGACGCAACCGACGTCAAACGATCGAGACTGCGCTATATCGAAAATAGCTTGTTGGTAGGGCAATGGGGCGGGGAACATGTCTTGAATCGTTGGGGCAATAGCAATTTGTTGGCGGATGTCGGTTGGTTGGGTGACATAAAACTCAACTGGACGATCTCGCGGGCCGCCGCAGGGCGGGAAGCGCCTAACGAGCGCAACTACCGTTTCGATAAAATCCAGCAACATTATTATTTATCCCGGCGCGCCGATAGTAATAGCATCAGTTTTTCCAACCTGAACGACGACGACACTAGCTATCGCGCCGACTTGACAATACCATTCAATTTTCATCAAAACCTGACGGCAATATTGACCGGTGGATTCATAGACCAAGAACGCTATCGGGATTCTTCCATCAGGCGCTTCGATTTTTCGCCGTCCGGTTCTGCATCCCGAAATCAGCAAATATTGGGACAATCTTCGATGGAAGACATCCTGAGCGACGAGATGATAGGTACTCATGGATTTATCCTAAATGAAACGACTCGGGCAACCGATAACTACAGTGCCAGTCAAAAATTATTCTCGTATTACGGTCAAGGCGACGTTACCTTTTTCGAAACCTTGAGATTGACCGGAGGCCTGCGGGTAGAAGATAACGATCAGCAGGTTTCCACCTTCGAATTGTTCAATCGCGATAAGGCGTCCATCGATACGACGCTGATACAGCAAGATATCTTGCCGTCCGCATCGGCTACCTTATTCATAACCGATAAACAACAACTGCGATTTGGTTATTCGGAAACTTTATCGAGGCCGGATTTTCGCGAACTGTCGCCTGCCCCTTTTACCGATCCTAATAATGATAAAGATACGGTCGGCAATCCTAATTTACAGCAAACTATGATCACGAGTTATGATTTGCGCTGGGAATATTATTTCTCGGATAACGAAAACCTGACTATTGGCATATTCGACAAGGAGTTGACAAATCCTATAGAAACTATTTTGTTGCCTGGCCCTGCAGGATTATTGACCCTGCAAAATGCGGCGATTGCCAAAGTATATGGCTTCGAAGCCGAAGCATTAAAGAAGCTGGACTTTATTTCGGACTCTTTGGAGAACTTTTATATTGGCGGCAATTACACTTGGTCGGAATCTGAAATTGAATTAAAACCGGAAAATCTGCTAACTCAGACGACCAACTTCAGGCCGTTGCAAGGGCACTCAAAATACATCGTCAATGCGCAAATTGGCTACGATAATCCTGATAACGGCGTTACCGCCACTTTGCTTTACAACACGATAGGCCAGCGGATTACCGAAGTGGGTTCGCTTGGAGCGCCGGACAAATACGAACAACCATTCAACCAACTGGATTTTGTATTTCGCTATAAGTTCATGAATAATTTTACCGTGTCTTTTAATGCACGTAATTTATTGGACGACAAAGTCATAGTAACCCAAGCCGATAAAATAACCCGCAGTTATCAACGCGGCCAGGAATTTAGATTAGGCATTAGCGTTGATTATTAGCCAAACATTAAAAAAATCACTCAACATGCCTTGTCATGAAACTGACATATATATGGTCTACCATCGATAGACCAGATTAATTTGGTAAGGCTTTGGATGATAAATTTTTAACCAAAGATTTTTTTGTTGCTGTAACTTCGAGGAGTTTTTATGTCTTTACAGACAGATTTTTTCAAAAAGAAACAAACCTGCCTGATGATATCGGGTCTGTTGAGTTCTGTTTTATTTAGCGGCATGACTTACGCCGCCGCTTCGGCAAATTTCGATTCGACTACCGCCAATCTGCAAATTCCAGCCGTCGATGTGCCAGTCAGCGCTTCCAGAAGTGAAACCTTCAACGTCACATTGAAATTAGTCGATGCCGGCAACCTGACGTTCGAACTGGCTGGTGCCAGCCCAGTATCTCATTCCAGCGCCGATCCCGTGAGCTTCGAGCCGACAGTGAGCAAGGTATTCGTGCCGACTGTCAGCGTCGACAACGGCAGCGCAAAATGGTTTGCCGAATTGACGCTGGTGCCGAATTCTAATCCCTTGCGCTTTGTCGTCACTAAATTACACAGTACGCAGTTCTCGGGCTGCCCTAGTTTTGCGACGCCGGCAGGTGGCGATGCTTGCTTATTGCCGGGTTCGATTACCTCGGATATTACCTTGACCAATGACATAACATGGGTATTGGCTGGTGGCGTCGATGTCGGTGGCGATAATACCCAATCCGCAACGCTAACCATAGAACCTGGCACGCGCATCGTCGGCCAATCGGGTCCGGATTTCCTGTACATCAATCGGGGGTCCAAAATCGACGCCATTGGCACGCCGCATCATCCCATCGTTTTTACCTCGTCGACCGATAACGATACCGCCGGTTCCGCTACATCCGGCGATTGGGGTGGTGTTGTACTGTCGGGTAACGCTCCTGTCAACGGTTGCAATTCCGGTGTGACGGTTTGTGAAGTGATCAACGAAGCTTTGCCCACCAAAACTTACGGCGGCAACAACGCAAGCGAGAGTAGCGGCAACATGAAATATGTGCAAATCCGTTATGCAGGCTATGAGGTTAGTCCCGACAAGGAATTGAACGCATTGACGTTGACAGGCGTAGGCTCCGGCACTGTTTTGGATTTCATTCAACTACATCAGGGTTCGGATGACGGCATAGAAATGTTCGGCGGAACGGTAAACTTCAAACATGTCGTATCTTCCGAAAATTCGGACGATAGCGTGGATTGGGGGAATGGCTGGGCCGGAAAGGCGCAATACGTGCTGATTAAACAGGCATCCGACGACGGTGACAATGGCATCGAAGCCGATAACCACGAAACCGATTTCAACAGTTTGCCGAGAGCTAAGCCCATATTGGTCAACTTTACTGCGCTAGGTACCAACAATACCAGCGTAGGCGCCAATGGCGCTTTATTGAGACGAGGCACCGGGGTGAATATTCATAACTCCGTATTTACCGGCTTTCGCAAGTCATGCCTCAACATCGATTCGGATGCTACGTTTACTAACGCAGGTACGCCGAGTAATCTGACGGGTGAGCTGACTGCCGTCAATACTTTTGTCGATTGCGCCGTCAATTTCGACGACCAAGCTAACGAACCTTTTTTGGTGAGCGCATGGTTTAGCAACCAATCGGGTAATCAAATCGCCAATCCGCACTTGAATGGGTATCTGCCGTCCGCGAACTCGCCTTTGTTGCAAACCGGAAGCACCACGGCAGACGGTTTTATCGAAACGACAAACTATTCCGGGGCTTTTGCCGATCAAAACGACGATTGGACCCAGCACTGGACTCACGGTTTGAATTAAGAGTCATCAGGAAATCGAAAAGGCTTAGGTGTTTTCGAAATGCGGCCGGTATTCGCCGGCCGCTGCCTCGCAAATTACCGAGGAAAATTCCTGTCTTTGGTGATTTATTAAAAATCAACCTTTGATTAGCAAGATGCTTCAGCTAATTCCCCCAGGGGGCCTATCAATCGTCATTTCGTCATACCCTTTGAGGCACAAAGGGGGCGAATTCATTCGCCCTGTGAAAGCAATACGTGGCGAATGAATTCGCCCCTACAAAGTATTCGAAAATCGGGAAGTCATTTTTGACTGAATTCTAAGGTTTAAGCCTGAGAACTGCAGTCAGCTCCTACTTCGAACAGGCAGGATCATGACAAGATTAAAAATTTTACTGGTCGCCAGCAATGATGCTACGCAAGTGCTGGCTTCGAGTCTTGAAGATACCGGTTTCCAGGTGTTCGATACGCCTATTGGCGAACATGCTTTGTACTTGCTGGCAGAGAATGCGATCGATTTAGTGGTATTGGATTGGCTGTCAAGCGATAGCGATGCCATCGAGTTCGCTGAACTTCTGAAGTCAAGTTCACGCCATGCCTTGTTGCCCATCATGATGCTATCCGACAGAACAGAGGAGGACGATAAGCTTCGCGCATTCGAAGCCGGGGTCGACGATTTTATGATAAAACCCATTTCTGCCAGGGAACTCGTTGCTCGGATAAAGGCAATGTTGCGAAGACAGCTCGGCAACGAGACTTCCGACAGAATCAGTATCGGCAATCTGGTACTGGATACCGAACAAAGGCAGTTGTTCGCCGGTAATCATCGACTGGCATTCAGTCCGGTTGAATTTAAGCTTCTCGAGTTTTTGATGCGCCATCCGAATAAGGTTCATCGCAGAGAACATTTGCTAGAACCTGTTTGGGGGCGTAGCGTTTATATCGAGAAAAGAACGGTCGACGTGTTGATTCGGAGGATAAGGATCAGACTTTCCGAAAATGGTTGTCGGGGGCTGATAGAGACGGTTAGAGGATTAGGTTACCGATTTTCGATTCCTCAATCTGAAGACTAAATGTCCCTCAGCAACTGCAGATTGTCGATTTCAATTTTTTCTTCCCTCGTGCGGATACATCGCTGATACAGCTCCTCGGCTTTGCGTGATTTCCCTTTCAGCAAGGTGTGCACTACATCACCCAAATTTCCACATCAGTTTGAATCGAACCCAGTTGTATCAGCGTCTAGCCCTAAAAAAATCGCTCAGAATTTCCGAACAGTTTTGTTCCAACACGCCGCCGGACCATTCGACGCGATGATTCAAAAACGGCGCATCGCAAAGGTGCAACGCGTGGCAAACCGCGCCGCGCTTGGGATCGAAGGCGCCGAAAACCAAGCGTTTAACCCTGGCGTGTGCGATTGCGCCCATGCACATCACGCAGGGTTCCAGCGTGACGTATAAGGTCGTGTCGGTCAGGCGGTAATTTTGTATCGCTTGGCCGGCCTTTCTGAGTGCTACGATCTCGGCATGAGCGGTCGGGTCGTTGGTTCGAATGGGTTGATTCCAGCCTTCGGCGAGGCAATGCTCCTCTCTAACCAGCACCGCACCAATCGGCACTTCGCCTTGTTGCTCGGCGCGCTGGGCCAACCTGAGCGCATGCCACATCCATGCTTCGTCGGTCATACCGTGGCTTTACCGAGTCTATCGTTAATGGCCAGCCATTCTTCCGATGCGGGCGGCTGCTCGACCAGTATGCTGTCCAGCTGTAATTTATCCAATTCGCGCAGGCTGAGGTATAAAGACGCTTCGTAATCTCCGGCTTTATTCGGCAATCTCAGGCTATGTTGACAAGGCAGAGCGGATAGTTCGGCGCTGAATGCCAGCACCCCCACCCGTTTGCCCAGTCGCTGTTGTTCGGTCAGCAGCGCCAGCAAGGCGTCTTTGGCGCACAGCAAGGCCGGCGTGTTCGGCGCATAATGCGTGGCCAGCATGCCCGGCGCGCGAATCTTGCGTTGCGATTTCATCGCTACCTGCGTTTTAAGGACTTCTTCGAGTTGGGAGGGACCGATACGTCCGGGTCGCAAAATGGTCGGCTGGCTGTCCGTCAGGTCGATGATGGTCGACTCCAGGCCCACCGAACAAGGGCCGCCGTCCAGTATGCAATCCACCTTATCGCCCAATTCCTCGGCGACATGCTGCGCCAATGTCGGGCTGATGCGGCCGAAGCGGTTGGCCGACGGTGCGGCGATGCCGCCGCCGAACACCCTGAGCAACCATAAGGCCACCGGATGGTTGGGCACCCTCAAGGCCACGGTATTTTGGCCGCCGGTCACGGCCATAGGTACAGAAGCATTTTTGGGTAATATCATCGTCAATGGGCCTGGCCAGAATTCGCGGGCCAAAAGCAAGGCGGAATCCGGTACGTCTTCGGCCCAGTTCCTGATTTGCGTAGCGTAGGCTAAATGCACGATCAACGGATGATCGGCGGGCCGGTCCTTGGCTTCGAATATCTTGGCTACCGCCTCGGGATTGGAGGCATCGGCACCCAGGCCATAAACTGTCTCGGTCGGTATCGCCACCAGTTTGCCCAGGCGCAATAAATCGGCGGCATGCTGAATGGACTCGGGAGTAACGGGGGAGGGTGTCAATTTAAATATCCAGGACAAAATAAAATGATATTTTACCGTTTCGTAAACGCACTTGCTTCGTAAAACTAAAACCCTGCGTAATCAAGGAAATAAACCATATTAACGAGGGCTAATAAGAAGGGATGGTTAAAACTTGCAAAATTTGGGCGCCCATTACATTAACAGTTGTCAAACTTCGATTTTCGCCCAGCGCCAACATGCTAATAATACTGCCGGATATAGCTATACGCCTTCTCGAATAATTCCTCGTCGGCCAGCGTATTTTGCCAACCGGGGAAGCGCACCGGACAAGGGACAAGGCTGGTTTTTGTCGTAATACTGCATTAAGTTGTACAATGCGCTGCTATTTAGAATTTAGCTCAGGTGTCACATGAAAATCATTCAGGAAGCGCTTACGTTCGACGACGTATTATTGGTGCCGGCGCATTCGGCAGTTTTGCCGCGCGAAGTGGAACTCAAAACCCGGCTGACCAGAAACATTACCCTGAATATCCCTTTGGTATCCGCGGCCATGGATACTGTCACTGAAGCCCGTTTGGCCATTGCCATTGCTCAAGAGGGTGGTATTGGCATCATCCATAAAAATATGACTATCGAGCAACAGGCCTCCGAAGTCAGCCGAGTCAAGAAATACGAAAGCGGCGTCATCAAAGACCCGATTACGGTTTCCTCCAGTGCCACGGTGCGCGAAGTCATGGAACTGACACGCGCCAAAAACATTTCCGGTGTGCCTGTGGTTGACGGCGAAGAGCTGGTCGGCATAGTGACCAGCCGCGATTTGCGTTTCGAAACGCGGCAGGACGAATCCGTGCGCTCCATCATGACGCCCAAAGAACGCTTGGTGACGGTCAACGAGTCGGCCAGCCATAAGGAGGCCATAGAACTGTTGCACAAACACCGCATCGAAAAAGTGCTGGTGGTCAACGACGATTTCCATTTGCGCGGACTGATCACCGTAAAAGACATCCAGAAAGCCAAGGATAACCCTTATGCCTGCAAGGACGAGCAGGAGCGCTTGCGGGTCGGTGCGGCGGTCGGAACCGGTGCGGGTACTGAAGAGCGGGTTGCCGCTCTGGTCGATGCCGGCGTGGACGTCATCATCGTCGATACCGCTCACGGCCATTCTCAAGGCGTGTTGGACCGGGTGCGCTGGGTCAAGCAAAATTTCCCTCGAGTCCAGGTAATAGGCGGTAACATCGCCACCGCCGCGGCCGCCAAGGCCCTGGCCGAGGCTGGCGCGGATGGCGTCAAGGTCGGCATAGGCCCAGGCTCCATCTGCACGACCCGTATCGTCGCGGGAGTTGGCGTGCCTCAAATCACCGCCGTTGCCGACGTGGCGGCCGCGTTGAAAGGTTCGGGCATTCCGTTGATTGCCGACGGCGGCATCCGTTACTCCGGCGACGTAGCCAAGGCTTTGGCGGCCGGAGCGCATGCGGTGATGTTGGGCGGCTTGTTTGCCGGTACCGAAGAGGCGCCCGGCGAAGTCGAATTGTTCCAGGGCCGATCGTACAAATCTTATCGCGGCATGGGCTCGCTAGGCGCGATGTCGCAACAACAAGGCTCAAGCGATAGGTATTTTCAGGAGGCCACCGAAAACGTCGAAAAACTGGTACCGGAAGGCATAGAAGGCCGCGTGCCTTATAAAGGCAGCGTACTGGCGATTATTCATCAATTGCTGGGCGGCGTGCGCTCCAGCATGGGTTATACCGGTAATGCCACGATAGACAAGATGCATGAAAATGCGGAGTTTGTCAGAGTCACTAGCGCCGGCATGAGGGAAAGCCATGTGCACGATGTGACGATTACCAAGGAAGCGCCGAATTATCAACTGAATTGAGGCTTTCACCGCAATTCTCTCGAACAACGCATTTCGGCTACTGATGCCAACGTCAGTGGCCAAAGTCCGTTGGGCTGACAATATAAATTACGCTCCTCCACTCGAGGGCGCAACGGAGTCGAATCAATGCAACAAAACCCATTCCAAACATCGGCTATGCCGTGCAATCTGTGCGGTGGACACGATGTTTCGGTTTTAGCTACGCACAGCCGAAGCGGGGCACCGCTGCGGACAGTGATCTGCAGTCATTGCGGCTTGGTCTGGAGCGATCCTTTTCCTCATGACCCCAGAAATTATTACGAGAACGACTATAGGGTCGAATACAAAAACACCT
>JAQTYP010000015.1 GCA_028688235.1 Methylomonas sp. | reverse complement strand
GGGTCACGCCGACTACGTTAAAAACATGATTACCGGTGCGGCGCAGATGGATGGCGCTATTCTGGTTTGTTCTGCTGCTGATGGTCCGATGCCGCAAACGCGTGAGCATATTCTGTTGTCGCGCCAAGTAGGTGTGCCTTATATCGTCGTATTCCTGAACAAAGCAGACATGGTCGACGATGCTGAATTGATCGAGTTGGTCGAGATGGAAATTCGCGAGCTGCTGAATCAATATGAATTCCCAGGTGATGATACTCCTATCATCGTCGGTTCGGCGTTGAAAGCACTAGAAGGCGAACAAAGCGAAATCGGTGTGCAATCCGTCGTCAAACTGGTCGAAGCACTGGATAGCTATATCCCAGAACCAGAGCGTGCGATCGATGGTAAATTTCTGATGCCTATCGAAGACGTATTCTCTATCTCAGGTCGCGGTACCGTGGTAACCGGTCGTGTAGAGCGCGGCATAATCAAAGTCGGTGAAGAGGTCGAAATCGTCGGTATCAGAGATACCGTCAAAACTACCTGTACCGGTGTCGAAATGTTCCGCAAATTGCTGGACCAAGGTCAAGCGGGCGATAACGTCGGTGTGTTGCTGCGTGGTACCAAACGTGACGAAGTCGAGCGTGGCCAGGTATTGGCTCATGTCAACTCCATCAAGCCACATTCGCACTTTAAAGCGGAAATCTATGTGTTATCCAAAGATGAAGGTGGTCGTCACACCCCGTTCTTCAATGGCTACCGTCCACAGTTCTACTTCAGAACGACCGACGTAACCGGTGCGGTCGAGCTGCCGGAAGGCGTTGAGATGGTAATGCCGGGCGATAACATTTCGGTTACCGTTAAATTGATCGCGCCGATCGCGATGGAAGACGGTTTGCGCTTCGCGATTCGTGAAGGTGGTCGTACCGTAGGTGCGGGTGTTGTTGCTTCTATTATCGAATAATCATTTCGATTGGATGAAGTGAATTTTCTGGAATAGGTCAGTAGTTCAATTGGTAGAGCAGCGGTCTCCAAAACCGCAAGTTGGGGGTTCGAGTCCCTCCTGGCCTGCCACCAGAAAAGTGCATAAAATAGATCAAAAGAATTATAAATGAACGCACAAGCAGAGCAAGACACCTCGGTAGCAGATATCATAAAACTGGTTTTTTGTCCGGTTTTGATTTTAATTGGTGTGGTTGCGTTCTATCATTATTCGGATTTGCTGTTGCTGTATAGGGTCTTGGGACTGGTTGCGGTTGTTTCTGCGGCGATTGGGATTTGCTTTACTACCGCTAAAGGCAGAAGTGTCTGGTTGTTTATTGGTGAATCCAAGCAGGAAATGAGGCGAGTTGTTTGGCCAACCCGGGATGAAACCGTCAGAACCACGTTATTGGTTTTTGTGATGGTGTTTATCGTTGGCTTAATCCTTTGGTTGTTGGATATGTTTTTATTCTGGGCTATACAGCTGCTGATGAATCAGGGGATGCAATAATGTCGCTACGATGGTATGTGGTACATGCGTACTCCAACTACGAAAACAAGGTAAAGCAAGGTCTGGAAGAACGTATTAAACGCGAAGGCCTGGAGAAATACTTTGGCAAGATCCTGGTTCCGACCGAAGAAATCGTCGAAATGAAGATGGGTCAGCAGCGTAAAAGCGAAAGAAAGTTCTTTCCAGGATATGTGTTGGTTCAAATGGAGTTGAACGACGAAACCTGGCATTTGGTGAGGAATGTTCCTCGGGTTCTTGGTTTTATCGGTGGCGCATCAGACAAGCCATCGCCGATATCAGACAAAGAAGCAATGGCTATCCTGAATCGCGTAGAGGAAGGGGTTAACAAGCCAAGGCCGAAAATATTGTTTGAGGTTGGGGAAGTCGTGCGAATTATCGATGGACCATTCAAGGACTTCAATGGCAGTATAGAAGAAGTCAATTACGAAAAAAGCCGTCTTAGAGTTTCTGTACTGATTTTTGGTCGATCGACACCTGTGGAGCTTGAGTTTGTACAGGTAGAAAAAATATAATTTAACAGCGAAAATATTTAACGAATCCCTGTCATTTTTGATGTCAGGGATTTTTGTTTCTGGGGGAGCCTGAAGGCGCTAGTACCCATTTTGGAGTGAAAAATGGCAAAAAAAATCGATTCCTATATCAAGCTGCAAGTAAAGGCAGGCGAAGCAAACCCAAGTCCTCCGGTAGGTCCTGCTTTGGGTCAACGTGGTGTCAATATCATGGAGTTTTGTAAGGCGTTTAACGCCAGAACCCAGGATGTCGAAAAAGGTATGCCATTACCGGTAGTGATTACCGTATTCAGCGATAAAAGTTTTACCTTCGTCACCAAAACACCTCCCGCTTCTATTTTGTTGAAAAAAGCAGCAGGTATCAAAAGCGGCAGTAGCAAGCCGAATTCGAATAAAGTGGGCACCGTAACCCGTGCGCAATTGGAAGAGATTGCTAAAACCAAGATGGAAGATTTGAATGCATCCGACCTGGAGTCAGCCGTCAGAATTATTGCGGGAAGCGCTCGCAGCATGGGTTTGAACGTGGAGGGTGTGTAATGGCAAAATTAAGCAAAAAAGCAAAAGCAATTAAAGCAAAAGTCTCTGGCGCAAAACAATATTCGGTCGCCGAAGCCGTCAGTCTGTTAAAAGAATTTGCAAATACCAAGTTCGATGAGTCCATCGATGTCAGTGTCAACTTGGGCGTAGATCCACGTAAATCCGATCAAAACGTGCGAGGTGCATCCGTGTTGCCGCATGGTACAGGAAAAACGGTGAGGGTAGCCGTATTTACCCAGGGGCCTAATGCTGATGCAGCTAAAGAAGCGGGTGCGGACATCGTGGGCATGGATGATTTGGCCGAACAAGTCAAACGAGGTGAAATGAACTTCGACGTCGTGATTGCTTCTCCGGACGCGATGCGCGTAGTGGGTCAATTGGGCCAAATTCTGGGTCCAAGAGGTTTGATGCCTAATCCTAAGGTCGGCACCGTGACGCCTGATGTGGCAACAGCGGTTAAAAATGCAAAATCGGGTCAGGTCAGATACAGAACCGACAAATCCGGTATCGTGCACTGCTCCATCGGTAAAGTGTCCTTCGATGAAAACGCAATCAAACAAAATCTGGAATTTTTGATTGGCGATTTGAAAAAAGCCAAGCCTACCGCGGCAAAAGGCGTGTATCTGAAAAAAATCTCGCTGTCTTCAACCATGGGTCCAGGCCTATGGATTGATCAAACCAGCATCGAAATCTAAAACAAAAGACTTTGGGTTGCCGAAACCTTCGGCAACCGTCAAAGACCGTAGGCGCTTAAAGCTTAATAGTCCTACGCAGACGGGAGCTGGATCCAAACTGGAGAAAGAAACCGTAACGGGCATCGCAAGATGCGTTTCATAGCTCCTGATTGATATCAGGAAACTACCGGAGGTAGAAGTGGCACTCAATTTAGATGGCAAAAAAGTTGTCGTAGAGGAAGTTGCTGAATACGCCGTAAAAGCCCATTCCGCTGTTGCAGCGGAATACCGGGGTTTGACAGTGACGGAGTTGACCGAACTGCGTAAAACCGCGAGAGAAACAGGCGTTTATTTGCGTGTAGTCAAGAACACTCTGGCAAAACGTGCGGTCGCTGGAACTGAGTTTGAATGTATGCAGGACCAGCTGGTTGGTCCTCTGATCCTGGCGTTTTCGATGGAAGACCCAGGCTGTGCAGGACGTTTAATCAGCGAATTTGCTAAAACTCACAAAAATCTGATCACCAAAATCGTAGCGATTGGCGGACAAGCATACGACGGTTCCGAGCTCGATCGCTTGGCGAAATTGCCGACTCGCGATCAAGGTATCAGTATGCTGATGTCGGTCATGAAAGCACCGGTTGAAAAACTGGCGCGTACCTTGGCTGCAGTCAGAGATGAGAAAGAAGCAGCATAATTCGAGTCGACTAGTTAACACGCATTAATTTTAGAGGAATATAGAATGGCAATTTCAAAAGAAGACATCTTAGAAGCAGTTGCAAACATGACTGTTATGGAAATCGTTGATCTGATTTCAGCGATGGAAGAAAAATTCGGCGTATCCGCGGCTGCGGCAGTAGCTATTGCGGCGCCTGCGGCTGCAGCGGCTGCAGAAGAAGAACAAACCGAGTTCGATGTAATTCTGACGGGTTTCGGTGACAACAAAGTAGCGGTGATTAAAGCCGTACGCGGTCTGACTGGCTTGGGCTTGAAAGAAGCGAAAGACGCCGTAGAAGGCGCGCCTAGCACGTTAAAAGAAGGCGTCAGCAAAGACGAAGCCGAAGCGGCCAAAAAAGAATTGGAAGCTGCGGGCGCCACCTGCGAAATCAAATAAGCATTTTGACTGCTTATCGGGCTTAAGCCTACCAAACGGGGCTGACGGCGTTTTGCCGTCGGCCTTTTACTGCTTGTAAAATGGCAGTACTAAATAATCTCTGACGACAAAGGTATAGAAGCAATATGGCCTATTCTTTTACCGAAAAAAAGCGTATCCGCAACAACTTTGGGAAAGGTTCTGAAGTACTCGAAGTTCCCTATCTTTTAGCAACACAAATCGATTCTTATGCAAGTTTTCTGCAGTCCGGTATTCAACCGGAAAAAAGACGCAACCAGGGCTTGCACGCCGCATTTTCCAGCGTATTTCCGGTCGTAAGCCATTCGGGCTACGCCGTTCTGGAGTATGTGAAATATCGTTTGGGGGAACCCGCTTTCGACGTAAGAGAGTGTCAGCAGCGCGGTGCGACTTTTTCGGCTCCATTAAGGGTATTGGTACGCTTGGTCATTTACGATAAAGATGCGCCGGCTAATACCAAAGTCGTTAAGGATATACGCGAACAAGAAGTCTATATGGGCGAATTGCCTTTGATGACTGAAAACGGTACTTTCGTGATTAACGGTACCGAACGAGTCATCGTCTCGCAATTGCATCGTTCGCCGGGCGTATTCTTCGATCATGACAAAGGCAAAACCCACTCGTCAGGCAAATTGTTGTTCAATGCTCGAGTGATTCCGTATCGCGGATCGTGGCTGGATTTCGAATTCGACCATAAAGATGCTGTTTATGTGCGTATCGATAGACGTCGCAAGATTCCGGCAACCATTCTGCTCAGAGCCTTAGGTTATGATAATGAAGACATGGTCAACATGTTCTTCGAAACCAACAAATTTTCGTTGAGTGCCGAAAAATACATGTTTCACGTAATCCCCGAAAGATTGCGTGGTGAAATGGCGGTATTCGACATTAAACACGACGGGGCCGTCTTGATAGAAGAAGGTCGCCGCATTACCGCAAAACATGTGCGCCAACTGGAAAAAGCCGGCGTTACAGAAATCGAAGTGCCTAAAGATTATCTGTATGGCAAGATTTTAGGGCATAACGTCATCGATACCTCCACAGGGGAATTGATCGCCAATGTCAACGATGAATTGACCGATACGTTATTGGCGAAATTGATCGAAGCAGGCGTCAGAGAGATCAATACGCTATATGTCAACGATCTGGACCGCGGACCCTATATTTCCAATGCGATGCGCCTGGACACTACCAGCAATCGATTGGAGGCCTTAGTCGAGATTTATCGTATGATGCGGCCAGGCGAACCGCCAACACCAGAGTCCGCCGAGAATCTGTTCGAAAACTTGTTCTTTACCGATGAGCGATACGATTTGTCCGCAGTTGGCAGGATGAAATTCAACCGCCGCCTGGGCCGTGAGGAGATTGAAGGTCTCGGTACGTTGAGCAACGAGGACATCATCGATGTTCTGAAAGAGCTGATCAAGATCAGAAATGGTAACGGCATCGTCGATGATATCGATCACCTAGGCAACAGACGGGTCCGTTCAGTCGGTGAAATGATAGAGAACCAATTCCGCATAGGACTGGTCAGGGTCGAACGCGCCGTCAGAGAGCGCTTAACCTTGGCCGACTCAGAAGGATTGATGCCGCAGGAGATTATCAACGCCAAACCGGTATCGGCGGCAGTCAAGGAATTTTTCGGTTCCAGCCAGTTGTCACAGTTCATGGATCAAAACAATCCGCTGTCGCAAGTGACCCATAAGCGCCGGGTTTCCGCGCTCGGTCCTGGCGGTTTGGCGCGTGAACGCGCCGGATTCGAGGTGCGCGACGTGCATACCACGCACTACGGCCGGGTTTGTCCGATCGAAACGCCAGAGGGGCCGAATATCGGCTTGATCAACTCGTTGGCGGTGTATGCTCGAACCAACGAATATGGTTTTTTGGAAACGCCTTATCGTAAAGTAATCAACGGTTATGTGACCGACCAAGTCGACTACATTTCCGCGATAGAGGAAGGCGAATATGTCATCGCCCAGTCGAGTGTGGCGGTTGACGAGAACGGCAAATTGGTCGAGGGCTTGGTATCTTGCCGCTATAAGGACGAATTTACCCTGGCTTCTTCGGATACCGTGCAATACATGGATGTGTCATCCAAGCAGATCGTATCGGTTGCGGCGTCCATTATTCCGTTCCTGGAGCATGACGACGCGAACCGGGCGTTGATGGGGTCGAACATGCAGCGTCAGGCGGTTCCGACTTTGCGTGCCGAAAAACCACTGGTCGGTACCGGCATGGAGCGCGTCGTTGCGAAAGACTCGGGTGTAACCGTGGTCGCGACCCGCGGGGGTAAGATCGAAGCGGTCGATGCCGGTCGTATCGTAGTGCGGGTAAACGACGATGAAACCATCGCTGGCGTACCGGGTGTCGATATCTACAACTTAATCAAATACACACGCTCCAACCAAAATACCTGTATCAACCAGCGGCCGCTGGTCAAATTGGGCGATATCGTCAACAGGGGCGACATACTGGCCGATGGCCCTTCCACCGATTTGGGTGAACTGGCCTTGGGTCAGAACATGTTGATCGCGTTCATGCCCTGGAATGGCTATAACTTCGAGGACTCTATTCTAGTGTCGGAGCGCGTCGTCAAAGAAGATCGCTTCACGACTATCCATATCGAAGAAAAAACCTGCGTGGCGCGCGAAACCAAACACAGCCCGGAAGAAATCACCGCCGATATTCCTAATGTCAGTGAAGAAGCGCTGTCCAAATTGGATGAATCCGGAATCGTCTATGTCGGTGCCGAAGTCAAGGGCGGCGATATTCTGGTCGGTAAGGTTACCCCGAAAGGCGAGACCCAATTGACTCCGGAAGAAAAATTGCTGCGGGCTATCTTTGGCGAGAAAGCCGCCGACGTAAAGGACACCTCGCTACGTGTACCCAATAATGTTCGCGGTACCGTCATCGATGTGCAGGTATTTACTCGTGACGGCGTCAAGAAGGACAAGCGCGCGCTGGAAATCGAAGAAGCCGAAATCAAGCGTTATCGAAAAGATTTGGATGATCAATTGAAAATCGTCGAACACGATATATTCGCCAGGGTCAAGTCCACTTTGCTCGGTAAAAAAGCCGAAAAGGGGCCGGATGGTCTGAAGAAAGGCGAAGAAATCGAGGCAGCGTATTTGGATGGTTTAACGCATTCCGAGTTGCTGAAAATCAAGACTCAGGATGAGGATGTCAACGTCTATCTGGAAACCATTTCAGATCAGATTGAACAACAGCGTAAAGAGTTCGATGAGCGCTTCGAACAGAAGAAAAAGAAAATCACGATGGGCGACGACTTGGCGCCGGGCGTGCTGAAAATGGTCAAGGTCTACCTGGCCGTTAAAAAACGTATTCAGCCGGGCGATAAAATGGCCGGCCGTCACGGTAACAAGGGTGTTATTTCGCAAATCGTGCCGATAGAAGACATGCCCTACACGGCGGACGGCAATCCGGTCGACATATTGTTGAATCCGTTGGGGGTACCGTCGCGGATGAACGTCGGACAGGTGTTGGAAACCCACTTGGGTTGGGCCGCGAAAGGTTTGGGTATCAAGATCGGCAAGATGCTCGAGGCTCAGGCCAAGGTCAATGAGCTCCGAGGTTTCTTGGAAAAAATTTACAACTGTAGCGGTAGAAAGGAAGATTTGAACTCCTTCTCCGATAAAGAAATTCTGGAATTGGCGGTGAATCTGGTGCATGGCGTGCCAATGGCTACGCCGGTTTTCGACGGTGCTTCGGAGGAAGATATTCGCACGATGCTGCAATTAGCCGACTTGCCCGAACATGGTCAGACCGTACTTTACGACGGATTGACGGGTGAACCCTTCGAGCGCGAAGTGACCGTGGGTTACATGTATATGCTGAAGTTGAATCACTTGGTCGACGACAAAATGCACGCGCGATCGACAGGTCCCTATAGTCTGGTTACCCAGCAGCCACTGGGGGGTAAGGCGCAATTCGGTGGGCAACGTTTCGGTGAGATGGAGGTGTGGGCGTTGGAAGCCTATGGCGCCGCCTACACATTACAGGAAATGCTGACAGTTAAGTCGGACGATGTTACCGGTAGAACCCGGATGTACAAAAATATCGTCGATGGTAATCACACGATGGAAGCCGGCATGCCGGAATCCTTCAACGTATTGGTCAAGGAAATACGTTCGTTGGCAGTCAATATCGAGATGGAGCAGGATTAATCTGCTCCTCGCGCGATGACCGGATTCTGGCTATTCATGGTTAACATTTAAAGAGGATAAGCTCTTGAAAGATTTAATGAACTTCTTAAAGCGTCAAGGTCGTACCGACGATTTTGACTCGATACGCATCGGATTAGCTTCTCCGGACATGATTCGTTCATGGTCGTACGGCGAAGTTAAAAAGCCGGAAACTATCAACTACCGTACATTTAAACCGGAAAGAGACGGTCTATTCTGCGCCAAAATTTTCGGACCTATCAGCGATTACGAATGTTTGTGCGGCAAATACAAGCGTTTGAAGCACAGAGGCGTCATCTGTGAAAAATGCGGCGTAGAAGTGACATTATCGAAAGTTCGCCGCGAGCGCATGGGGCATATCGAATTGGCCAGTCCGGTTGCGCATATCTGGTTTTTGAAATCCTTGCCGTCCCGCATTGCATTGTTGCTGGATATGACGCTACGCTCTATCGAGCGCGTGTTGTATTTCGAAACATTTGTCGTGACCGATCCAGGTATGTCACCGCTGGAGAAGGGCCAACTGCTGACCGACGAAGAGTATCTGAATGCAGTTGAAGAGCATGGCGACGATTTCGTCGCCAAAATGGGGGCGGAAGCCATTTACGACTTGTTGAAATCGATCGATCTGAAAGAAGAGATCAACATGCTCCGTGAAGAAATCAATTCGACCAATTCCGATACCAAAATCAAAAAGTTCTCCAAGCGCCTGAAAGTACTTGATTCGTTGCTGGCGTCGAATAATCGTCCCGAATGGATGATCATGCACGTGCTGCCGGTGTTGCCGCCGGAATTGCGGCCATTGGTGCCGTTGGATGGCGGCCGTTTCGCCACGTCGGATTTGAACGATTTGTACCGCCGGGTCATCAATCGCAATAATCGCTTGACCCGCTTGCTGGATCTCAATGCGCCGGACATCATCGTGCGCAACGAGAAACGCATGTTGCAGGAGGCCGTTGATGCGTTGCTCGACAACGGGCGTCGCGGTCGAGCCATCACGGGCAGCAATCGTCGTCCGTTGAAATCCCTGGCCGATATGATCAAGGGTAAACAGGGCCGTTTCCGTCAGAACCTTTTGGGTAAACGCGTCGATTATTCCGGTCGTTCGGTTATCGTGGTAGGTCCTACGCTACGTTTGCACCAATGCGGTTTGCCGAAAAAGATGGCTCTGGAACTGTTCAAGCCGTTCATTTTCAGTAAATTACAATTGCGCGGCTTGGCGACGACGATCAAGGCAGCCAAAAAAATGGTCGAGCGTGAAGGAGCCGAGGTTTGGGATATCCTGGAAGAAGTCATTCGCGAACATCCGGTTTTACTGAACCGCGCACCTACCTTGCACCGGTTGGGTATCCAGGCCTTCGAACCTACATTGATCGAAGGCAAGGCCATTCAATTGCATCCTCTGGTTTGTAGCGCGTTCAACGCCGACTTCGACGGCGACCAAATGGCCGTACACATTCCGTTGTCGATCGAGGCGCAACTGGAAGCTCGTACGTTGATGATGGCAACCAACAATATTTTGTCGCCAGCTAACGGCGAGCCCGTCATCAACCCGTCGCAGGACGTGGTTTTGGGGCTCTATTATATCAGCCGGGAAAAAATCAATGCCCGAGGTGAAGGCAGCGTCTTCTCCGATTTGGCCGAAGTCATGCGGGCGTTGGATGCAAAGGCTGTCGAGTTGCAAACCAAAATCGAACTCAGAGTGACCGAAAAATTAAAGGATGCAGATGGCCAGGTAGAAGCTATCGTCAGTAGAAAGAAAACCACGGTTGGTCGTGCAATCATTTGGGACATAGTGCCTGACGGCATGCCTTATGAATTGGTCAACGTGGATATGACCAAGAAGAATATCTCCCGGTTGATCAATTACAGCTATCGCTATCTGGGGATCAAAGAAACCGTGATTTTGGCGGACCAGATCATGTATCTGGGTTTTCGTTATGCTACACGTTCCGGCATGTCGTTCGGTATCGAAGATATGGAAATTCCGGCGAAAAAAACCGACATCATCCGTGCCGCGGAAGCCGAGGTCAACGAAATCCAAAATCAATATTCATCCGGTTTGGTGACTGATGGCGAGCGCTACAACAAGGTTGTGGATATCTGGTCGCGTGCAAATGACCAGGTCGCCAAGGTCATGATGGAGGGTTTGGGTGAAGATGAAGTTGTCAACAGTCTGGGCGAAACTGTCAAGCAGAAATCGTTCAACTCCATCTTTATGATGGCCGAGTCGGGAGCGCGGGGGTCCGCAGCTCAGATCCGCCAGTTGGCCGGAATGCGCGGCTTGATGGCAAAGCCTGACGGCTCTATCATCGAAACGCCTATTACAGCGAACTTCCGTGAAGGTCTGGACGTACTGCAATATTTTATTTCGACCCACGGTGCCCGGAAGGGGTTGGCTGATACGGCGCTGAAAACCGCTAACTCGGGATATTTGACGCGTCGCTTGGTGGATGTTGCTCAGGATTTAGTCATCGCAGAATCCGATTGCGGTACGCAAAATGGCCTGACAATGATGCCCATCATCGAAGGTGGTGATGTTGTCGAACCGCTGGTAGAGCGTGTGCTGGGTAGGGTTGCCGCTGTCGATGTCACCGTACCGGGAAGCGACGAGGTGTTGATTCCGGCGGGAACGATGATAGATGAAAATCTGGTTATGGTACTGGAAGATCATGGTGTCGATAAGATGATCGTGCGTTCTGTCATAACCTGCGAATCGCGCCAAGGCGTTTGTGCCAAATGCTATGGTCGTGACCTTGGTCGCGGGCATTTGGTCAATATTGGTGAAGCTGTCGGTGTGGTTGCAGCGCAATCCATCGGTGAACCGGGTACTCAATTGACCATGCGTACGTTCCATATCGGTGGAGCGGCGTCGAGATCCGCGGCGGTCAGTAGTGTTCAGGTCAAATCTGCGGGTTCGATTAAACTCAATAATATGAAGACCGTTAAAAACCGCGAAAGTAACTTGGTTGCCGTATCTCGCTCCGGTGAGGTTGGGGTCATGGATGAATACGGTCGCGAGCGTGAACGATACAAGATCCCTTACGGTGCCGTGCTATCTATCGAGGACGGTGGTCCGGTAAAAGCGGGTGATATCATTGTGAATTGGGATCCACACACCCACCCTGTAATCACTGAAGTGGATGGGATTATTCAGTTGCATGATTTTATCGATGGTGTGACAGTTCAAGAGCAATCGGACGACGTCACCGGTTTAACCTCCCGTGTCGTCACCGATCCAAAGCAAAGAAGTACGGCCGGTAAAGAATTGCGACCAATGGTGCGCTTGATTGACGAACATGGCGGATTAATCAATCTGCCGGGTACAGACATTCCGGCGCAATATTTCCTGCCTGCAGGTGCTATCGTCAGCGTCAAGGATGGCGGTGAGGTAAAGGTTGGTGACGTACTGGCAAGGATACCGCAAGAGTCCAGTAAAACCAGGGATATTACCGGCGGTCTACCGCGCGTCGCCGACTTGTTTGAGGCGAGGAAGACCAAGGATCCTGCAATTCTGGCTGAAGCAACCGGTATGGTTTCGTTTGGGAAAGAAACCAAAGGCAAACAACGCGTCATCATCACCGATGCCGAAGGCGAGCAATACGAGACGCTGATTCCTAAATGGCGCCACATTACCGTGTTCGAAGGTGAGTTCGTCGAAAAAGGTGAAACCATCGCCGAAGGCGAATTGACGCCGCATGACATTTTGCGTCTGCGAGGCATAGAAGAGTTGGCTGATTATCTGGTTAAAGAAATCCAGGATGTTTACCGCTTACAAGGGGTAAAAATCAACGACAAGCATATCGAAGCGATCATTCGCCAAATGTTGCGCAAAGTCGAGATCACCGCTTCCGGCGAGACTGATTTTGTCAAAGGCGAACAGGTCGAGCGTATCTTGCTAAACATCGTCAACGAGCAAGCGGAGAAGGAAGGTAAAATTCCCGCGAGTTACGAATCGTTGCTGCTAGGTATCACTAAGGCTTCATTGGCGACGGAATCCTTTATTTCAGCCGCATCGTTCCAAGAAACCACTCGGGTGCTGACTGATGCCGCCGTAAGAGGCATCAGTGATAACTTGAATGGCTTGAAAGAAAACGTGATCGTCGGTCGTTTGATTCCAGCCGGTACGGGATTGGCTTATCATGAACAGCGTCGTAAACGCAGATCGGTCGATGCGACGGCGGATACAGAATCCGCCATTAGTGCCGTTGAAGCTGTGGATGTGGAAGAGGCCTTGAAGCAAGCCTTGAATATTGAGTAAAAATATCTAAAAAACTTGACCATGTGTGCAAAAGCGGGTAACATGCTCTGCTCACATGAGTCAAGAGATTTGGGTCTAGCAGCCGTGGCCTGCAGCGAGCTTGTTTGCGGGTTTTTGTTTGTTACAAATTGCATATCGGAGTAGTTAAGAATGGCCACGATCAATCAGTTGGTCCGTAAGCCTCGTGCTAAAAAAGTTGAAAAAACCAATGTGCCTGCATTGGAAGCGTGCCCTCAAAGAAGAGGTGTTTGCACTCGTGTTTATACCACGACGCCGAAAAAGCCGAATTCGGCTTTGCGTAAAGTTGCAAGGGTTAGGTTGACCAATGGTGCAGAGGTAAGTAGTTATATCGGTGGCGAAGGTCACAATCTGCAAGAGCACTCGGTTGTGCTGATTCGTGGTGGGCGTGTCAAGGATTTGCCTGGCGTGCGATATCACGTGGTACGTGGAAGTCTCGATACTTCTGGTGTAAAAGATAGAAAGTGCGGTCGCTCCAAGTACGGCGCGAAAAGACCTAAAAAATAAGGGCTGGTATTAAATGTCAAGAAGAAGAGTTGCAGCAAAGAGAGTAATTAATCCCGATCCGCGCTTCGGTAGCGATATGCTTTCGAAATTCATGAATATGATTATGCAGGATGGAAAGAAATCCGTGGCCGAAAAAATCGTCTATGGGGCGCTGGATGTGATTGAAACTAAGGGTCATAAGGAGTCCTTGGAATTGGTTGCCAAGGCTCTGGAGAATGTGCAGCCACGGGTCGAGGTGAAATCTCGCCGCGTGGGTGGTGCGACCTATCAGGTGCCTGTCGAGGTTCGTCCTTCGAGACGAGTGGCGTTGTCCATGCGCTGGTTGATTGATGCTGCCAGAAAGCGTAACGAAAGAACCATGGCCGCCAAGCTAGCAGGTGAGCTATTGGATGCTTCCGAAGGGCGTGGGGCGGCCGCTAAGAAGCGCGAAGATACGCATAGAATGGCCGAAGCCAACAAAGCTTTTGCTCACTATCGCTGGTAAGGGTCAGTTTTTCGATAGTCGGTTGTTGTCATGGCACGGAACACGCCTATAGAAAGGTATCGTAACATCGGGATAATGGCCCATATCGATGCGGGAAAAACGACGACAACCGAGAGGGTTTTGTTTTACACCGGAGTATCTCATAAGATAGGCGAAGTGCATGACGGTGCTGCGACGATGGATTGGATGGAGCAGGAGCAGGAGCGAGGAATAACGATAACTTCGGCTGCGACAACCTGCTTTTGGTCGGGCATGGCAAAACAGTATGCTCAGCATCGCATCAATATAATAGATACGCCTGGGCACGTCGATTTTACGATTGAGGTAGAACGATCCTTAAGGGTTTTGGACGGCGCTTGCGCGGTGTTTTGCGCTGTCGGTGGTGTAGAGCCTCAATCGGAGGCGGTTTGGCGTCAGGCTAATAAATACCATGTGCCGAGATTGGCTTTCGTCAATAAAATGGATCGCATTGGTGCGGATTTTTTGCGAGTGGTCTCGCAAATAAAAGATCGATTGGGTGCTTCAGTCGTTGCAATGCAATTGCCTATCGGCTCAGAAGAGGCGTTCGAAGGTGTTATCGACCTTGTCGGCATGAAAGCAATTTACTGGAACGAGGCTGATTTGGGTGTTACCCATAGAGAAGAAGAGATTCCTTCCGGCATGCGGCAACGTTGCGAGGAATACAGGGAAAAATTGATCGAAGCGGCGGCCGAAGGAAATGAGGCGCTGATGGATAAATACCTAGAAGAAGGTGTTTTATCCGAAGAAGAAATCAAGCAGGGCATTAGGGAACAGGTTCTGCTAAATAAATTAGTACCCGTCTATTGCGGATCAGCCTTTAAAAATAAAGGCGTTCAATGTCTGCTCGACGGTGTGGTCGAATTTCTGCCATCGCCGGTGGATAAGCTGGCGGTTAGTGGATTTATGGATGGTGTGGAGTCTGAAGTTCGACGAAAGGCAAGCGATGAAGAACCGTTTTCCGCGCTGGCGTTCAAAATAGCGTCCGATCCCTTCGTTGGGATTTTGACGTTTTTTAGGGTTTACTCGGGTATTTTGAAAACCGGCGATGTAATTTTAAACGCGGCAAAAAACAAAAGAGAGCGAGTGGGCCGTATCGTACAGATGCACGCCAATCACCGCGATGAAATAGGGGAAGTCAGAGCTGGGGACATTGCTGCGGTTATTGGTTTGAAGGATGTCACGACGGGTGATACGTTTTGCAGCATGGACGCCCCGATTTTGCTTGAGAAAATGGAGTTTCCGGAACCGGTTATCTCGGTGGCGGTAGAGCCGAAAACCAAGGCGGATCAAGACAAGATGGGCAATGCGTTATCTAGGCTGGCTCAAGAAGATCCATCCTTCAGGGTGAGTTCCGATAGTGAATCAGGGCAGACTATCATCTCCGGGATGGGGGAGCTTCATCTGGAGATCATTGTCGATAGGATGAAAAGAGAGTTCGGCGTAGGGGCTAACGTGGGTGCGCCCCAGGTCGCATACCGTGAAACGATTAAAAATACGGTTGAATGTGAAGGTAAATTCATCCGACAAACCGGTGGTAGAGGCCAATATGGACATGTTTGGCTACGATTAGAGCCAATGGAGCTGGGCTCAGGATATATCTTTCAAAACGAATTGGTCGGTGGTTCGATTCCAAAAGAATTTGTGCCAGCGATCGATAAAGGCGTACAAGAACAAATGGAAAATGGCATAATAGCCGGCTTCCCCGTAGTAGATGTAAAAGTTAGTTTGTTCGATGGGTCATATCATGATGTCGATTCGAATGAAATGGCTTTCAAAATTGCAGGATCGATTGCCTTCAGGGATGGGGCGGAAACTGCAAAACCAGTGTTGCTGGAGCCCATCATGAAAGTTGAGGTGGTAACACCCGAAGAGTATATGGGGGATGTGGTCGGCGATATCAACCGGCGCAGGGGGCTTATCCACGGTATGGTGGATGTTCCTGCCGGAAAGGCTGTTGAATGCGAGGTCCCCATGGCCGAGATGTTCGGCT
The DNA here is from genome assembly GCA_028688235.1 of Methylomonas sp. Classification (GTDB taxonomy): domain Bacteria; phylum Pseudomonadota; class Gammaproteobacteria; order Methylococcales; family Methylomonadaceae; genus Methylomonas. Next base: position 2,405 of record JAQTYP010000015.1, on the reverse strand, counting down.
ATGCAACAGATTTGAGATCGGCGACGCAAGGACGGGCAACATATAGTATGCAGTTCGAAAAATATAATGAAGCACCTGCAAATATTGCGGAAGCGATTATTAAAAAAGTATCTTAGTTCTTTATAAATATTAGGTATTGACTCATGGCTAAAGAAAAGTTTGAAAGAAAAAAACCGCACGTAAACGTCGGTACAATTGGTCACGTTGACCATGGTAAAACCACGCTGACCGCGGCCCTGACCAAGGTAATGGCTGAGCTGCAAGGTGGCGAGGCAAAAGCTTTCGATCAAATTGATAATGCCCCAGAAGAGCGCGCACGCGGTATCACCATTTCCACGTCGCACGTCGAGTATGAGTCAGCTTCCCGTCACTATGCACACGTAGACTGCCCGGGCCACGCCGACTATGTAAAAAACATGATTACCGGTGCGGCGCAAATGGACGGTGCTATTCTGGTTTGTTCTGCTGCTGATGGCCCGATGCCGCAAACCCGCGAACATATATTGTTGTCACGCCAAGTAGGTGTGCCTTATATCGTCGTATTCCTGAACAAAGCCGACATGGTCGACGACGCCGAGTTAATCGAGTTGGTCGAAATGGAAATTCGCGAACTTTTGAACCAATACGAATTCCCGGGCGACGATACGCCTATCATCGTGGGTTCCGCGCTGAAAGCACTGGAAGGCGAACAAAGCGAAATCGGCGTGCAATCCGTTGTTAAGCTGGTCGAAGCACTAGATAGTTATATCCCAGAGCCAGAACGTGCGATCGACGGTAAATTCTTGATGCCTATCGAAGACGTATTCTCTATATCCGGTCGCGGTACCGTGGTAACCGGTCGTGTAGAACGCGGTATCATCAAGGTTGGTGAAGAGGTTGAGATCGTCGGAATTAAAGATACCCAAAAAACCACTTGCACCGGTGTTGAAATGTTCCGGAAATTGCTGGACCAAGGTCAGGCAGGCGACAACGTGGGTGTATTGTTGCGCGGTACCAAGCGTGACGACGTAGAGCGCGGTCAAGTCTTGGCCCATGTCAACTCCATCAAGCCACATTCGCACTTTAAAGCGGAGATCTACGTGTTATCCAAAGATGAAGGCGGTCGTCACACCCCGTTCTTCAATGGCTACCGTCCACAGTTCTATTTCAGAACGACCGACGTAACCGGTGCGGTCGAGTTGCCGGAAGGCGTTGAGATGGTAATGCCAGGCGATAACATCTCGGTTACCGTTAAATTGATCGCACCTATCGCGATGGAAGACGGTTTGCGCTTTGCGATTCGTGAAGGTGGTCGTACCGTAGGTGCGGGTGTTGTTGCTTCTATCATCGAGTAATTAAGAATGGCTAATCAAACTATCCGAATCCAATTGAAAGCATTCGATCACAAATTGATCGATCAATCGGCGGGTGAAATTGTTGAGACAGCAAAAAGAACCGGTGCGCAAGTGAAAGGCCCTATTCCGCTGCCAACAAGAAAAGAGCGCTTCACCATTTTGATTTCGCCGCACGTAAATAAAGATGCACGTGATCAATATGAATTGAGAACTTATAAACGATTGTTGGACATTGTTGAGCCAACCGATAAAACCGTGGATGCCTTGATGAAATTGGATCTTGCAGCTGGGGTTGATGTTCAAATTAAGCTTAAGTAAAAGCTAGAAATAATTAGAGGAATTGGCAGATGTCAATAGGTCTTGTTGGTCGTAAATGTGGTATGACCCGTATTTTTTGTGAAGATGGTACTTCAGTGCCCGTAACGGTTTTGCACGTTGAATCAAATCGCGTCATTCAAGTTAAGAGTGTTGGAGCAGACGGTTACCGGGCGGTGCAGGTTGCCGCCGGTGATGTTAAGTCTTCGAAAGTAAATAAAGCTATGGCTGGACATTATGCTGCGGCTAATGTTACGGCGGGTCGTGGTTTATGGGAATTCAAATTAAAAGACGACGAGGGCGTTGATCTAACTGCCGGTTCCGAGCTGTCGGTCAGCGTTTTCGAAGCGGGTCAAATGATCGATGTGTCAGGCACCAGCATTGGTAAAGGCTTTGCGGGTACTGTTAAACGGCACAATTTTAGAACGCAGGACGCCACTCACGGTAATTCGAGATCTCATAGAGTCCCGGGTTCGAATGGTATGAATCAAACCCCTGGTAGAGTATTCAAGGGTAAAAAAATGTGCGGCCAGATGGGTGCTGTTAAAACGACAGTGCAAAATTTGACCATTCATGCGGTTGATTCCGAGCGTAATCTGATTCTGGTTAAAGGTGCTGTTCCCGGCGCGAAAGGCGGCGATGTCGTGATAACGCCGGCAGTCAAAATGTTAAATAAAGGTTAAGTTATGAGTCTGCAAATACCTGCAATCAGTAATCAAGGTGCTGCGCTGAACGTTTCCGAAGTGGTCTTTGGTC
>JAQTYP010000014.1 GCA_028688235.1 Methylomonas sp. | reverse complement strand
CTGCATTTTTTCCGGTGCTTCGGCCAGTTTTTCGATATCTTCCGGCTTAGCCGGAGCATCCGCATCTTGCCCCAGATGCACGTCTCCCTTATCTTTTGAGCCGAGATCGGAACCTCCTCCTTGAATGATATTATCGCGACTGCCAGGACCTTCTCCCGCTGGCACGATTTTGACCCCGAACGGATCCTGAAAATATTCGGAAATGCCTTTTTTGGTGGCATCATCGGTAGAACCCAATAGCCACATCAACAAGAAAAATGCCATCATCGCGGTCACGAAATCGGCATAAGCGATTTTCCAGGCGCCTCCGTGATGACCGTGCTTGGCCTTTTTATTGACCTTCTTGATGATGATCGGCTGTTCGGCCATCGATATTTAGCCTTTAGCGGATTTCAAATGCTCTTCGACTTCCGCAAAACCGGGACGAATATGATGCGGAATCGCCGTACGCATGAATTCCACCGTCATGACAGGCGACGTCCCTTTAGCACAATTCAGCAAGCCCGTCTGCGCGCAACGATAGGCGCAAGCTTCGTCTTCCAGCCTATCTTCCATTACAGCCGCTACCGGCGCGACGAAACCATAGGAGATCAATATTCCCAGAAAGGTACCTACCAACGCTGCGGCAATCAATTTACCCAATTCGGCAGGTGGAATCCCCACTGATTCCATCGTATGCACAACACCCATGACCGCCGCAACGATACCGAAAGCCGGCATACCGTCCGCAAGCCTCTGTACGGCTTTGATCGGCGCTTGACCCGATTCGTGATGGCCTTCGATTTCCGCATCAATCAGCTCTTCCAGTTGAGTCGTATCGACACCTGTCAAAATCAGCCGCAACTTGTCGCTGATAAAATCCATCAAATGGTGATCCTTAACGATTTTTTCACCAAAGATCAAACTCCCTTCGGGATCGTCGACGACTTTTTCCAACGACAACAAGCCTTCCTTACGCGCCTTTTGACTCAAGGCATTAAAGCTCATCAACAACTCCATATAATAGTCTTTGGTGAATCGACTACCTTTCAGCGTACCCAATCCACCCGCGATTGCTCCTTTGATGGTACTCATGGAATTACTCGCCAAAAAAGAGCCCGTCGCAGCGCCGACGATAATCAGCACCTCAACCGGCTGCATCAGTACCCCTATATGCCCGCCCGCTATTAAAAAACCGCCGAGAACACAGCCTAAAATAACGAGATATCCGATGATTACGAACATAAAAGGTCAGTTAAGGGAATTAATCAAGGTGAGTTATCAAGATACAAAAATATTCCATTGCCGCAAGCCTGCGAATTATCATACTCTCCGCACTTTACCTGCCTTATCTCGACTATGTTCTATAGAAAGGCCCGAAACAAGCTGAAGCCGCGTAAACATATCAATCCTATCAGAACATCTAACGAGGCGCCGAAATTTTACCGTAAGCGATCCCTGCCCAGCGCATGCAGACTAGAACAGATTTTGTAAGTCCAACCCAAATACCAATTCACAACGCGGAAACGGCAATCATTCATTCTTCCCGCATACAACCAACACTCTGTGGTTAAATACCTCATTCGAACACTTGCGGATATCACTTCTAATACCTTGTAACATGCACCCAAACCCCATCATCGTTTACGGCATCAAAAATTGCGACAGCATTAAAAAAGCTATGGCCTGGCTGGATCAGCATCAGATTGCCTATCGCTTTCACGATTACCGCGTAGACGGACTTGAGCCTTCGTTGCTTAGGCAGTTTGTCGACAATCTCGGTGTCGACGCCATCTTGAACCGTCGTAGCACCAGCTGGCGTCAGCTTAACGACGAGCAAAAAAGCGATTTAAGCTTCGAAAAATCATTGCAACTGATGCTGGAAAATCCCACCTTGATCAAACGCCCTATCGTTTCGATAGCCGGACAGCTATTCGTCGGATTCGATCCCGATCACTATTCTGTATTGTCATGAGCGCAACCTTAGAGTTATTAAAAGAACTGATTCGGCGCGAATCGGTGACGCCTTGCGACGGCGGCTGCCAGGATTTACTGGCGGGACGCCTTCACAATCTGGATTTCATCGACGAACGCCTGGATTTCGAAGATACGCAAAACCTTTGGCTACGCCGGGGCCGGCAAGCGCCATTGTTCGTATTTCTTGGCCATACAGACGTCGTTCCTCCAGGCCCGATAGCAGCCTGGCAATCCCCACCGTTCGAACCGACGATACGCGACGGTAAACTCTACGGCCGCGGCGCCGCCGACATGAAAGGCGGCATAGCCGCCTTTGTCACCGCAGTCGAACGCTTCATCGCCGAACATCCCGAACATAAAGGTTCCATTGCAATTTTGCTGACCAGTGACGAGGAAGGAATCGCCACAAACGGCGTAGTCAAAGTCGTAGAAGTATTGCAGCAGCGTCAGGAAAAAATCGATTGGTGTCTGGTTGGCGAGCCCTCCAGTGATAAAAATATCGGCGACGTGATTAGAGTCGGCCGCCGCGGATCGTTATGCGCCAAGCTCACCGTGTTCGGAATTCAAGGCCACGTGGCCTATCCGGAATTAGCTGAAAACCCGATTCACGCCTTAGCTCCCGCCTTGAAGGAATTGACCGAAGAAGTCTGGGATCAGGGCAATGCTTTTTTCCCGCCCACGCGCTTACAAGTATCCAATATCTCAGGCGGCACTGGCGCGGAAAACATCATACCCGGCCACGTCGAGCTGCAGTTTAATCTGCGTTTTTGCACGGAACTGGATGAACACCTCATCAGATCCCACACCGAAGCCATACTCGACAGACACGGCTTTAAATACGATCTGCAATGGCGCTTGTCCGGCAATCCCTTCCTGACTTCGCACGGCGAATTGATAGCGGCGACCCACGCCGCAATCGAGACCGTCTGCGGCTTCGAAACGAAGGACGACACAGGGGGCGGCACATCGGACGGACGCTTCATCGCCCCGACCGGCGCCCAGGTCATAGAGCTAGGCCCATTGAATGCCAGCATACATAAAGTCAACGAACATATCGGCCTGGATGAATTGGAAACGCTGACCAGAATCTATCAACAGATTCTGGTCAGGCTACTGGCTTGATTCGGCGACAAAAAGCCCGGCAAGACAAAACCGGGCAATCGCTACAAAAATTGGGGCAAATAAAAAGGCCGATAACCCGAAGTTATCGGCCTTTTAAAATTGATCAGGCTATGCGGCGAAATTTACGCCATTGCGCGCAATCTGCTATTCAATCTGCTTTTGCTGCGAGCTGCCTTGTTTTTATGAATCAAGCCTTTATTAACGGCAGAATCAATAACGGGAACGGCGGATTTGAATGCGGCCTGGGCTTGCTCTTTATCGCCCGCCCTGACGGCGGCAATCACTTTCTTGATGAAAGTGCGAAGGTTGCTGCGCTGTCCTGCATTGCGAATACGGCTGTTCTCTGCCTGACGCGCTCTTTTTTTAGCTTGTGGTGAATTAGCCATAAGATATCAGTTCATTCGAGTAGATTAGAAACCGCGCATTATCTTTTTAGATGCTATGATTGTCAACCTTTTATTCCATTAACATCGCTCTAAAACGGTGCGACTTGAGCAAGCAACTGTATAAATCCACGGCCATCGTTAGCGGCATGACCATGATCTCGCGCATCATGGGTTTCGCCAGGGACATGCTGATCGCCAATCTGTTCGGCGTAAGCCTTGCCACCGATGCTTTTTTCGTCGCGTTTAAAATACCCAATTTTCTGCGACGCTTGTTTGCCGAAGGCGCCTTCGCTCACGCTTTCGTTCCGATATTGACCGATTACAAACAACACAAACCCGCGCATGAACTCAAGACCTTCGTAGACCGAACCGCCGGTACGTTGAGCGGCTTATTGGTACTGTTAACGATAGCCGGGGTCATTGCGGCACCTTTGTTGATCCTGTTTTTCGCCCCGGGTTTTCTATGGACGGGTGATCAGTATCATTTGGCCGTCGAATTGCTGCAAATTACCTTTCCTTATCTGCTGTTCATCACGTTGACGGCATTTGCCGGGGCCATTCTGAACGCCCACGGCAAATTCGCGGTGCCGGCGATCACTCCGGTATTGTTGAATCTTTGCATGATTATGGCCGCCGTATGGCTGTCGCCTAAATTTTCCGAACCGATTACCGCGCTGGCCTGGGGCGTATTCGCGGCCGGCGTCGTCCAACTGCTATTTCAACTACCCTCGTTACTGAAACTAGGCCTTTTCCCCCGCTTACGTATTGCTCCAGATGATCATAGTGTCAAGAAGGTCGTCAGCCTGATGCTGCCTTCGATATTTGGGGTTTCCGTCGTCCAGGTCAACTTACTGTTCGACACGTTGGTCGCCTCTTTTCTGGCGTCGGGCAGCGTTTCCTGGCTTTATTATTCCGATCGTTTGGTCGAATTTCCATTGGGAATCCTGGGCGTCGCGGTCTCCACGGTGATCTTGCCCAATCTTTCGAAAAGTCACGCCGCCAATGACCTCTCTACCTTTTCCAAGTCGCTGGACTGGGGCTTGAAACTGGTGCTGATAACAGGACTGCCGGCGACATTGGGCCTGGTATTACTCGCCCAACCGATATTGTCGACCTTGTTTCAATATAACGAATTCGGGGCCGAAGACGTCAGGATGGCCGGCAAAAGCTTGGCGGCCTTTGCGCTTGGCTTGTTGGCCTTTATACTGATCAAAATCCTGGTTCCAGGCTTTACGGCCAGGCACGACCTCAAAACACCGACCCGCATCGGCCTATACGCCATCGTCTGCAACGTCTTGCTAAATCTGCTTTTGGTATGGCCCATGGCCCATGCCGGCATCGCATTGGCCACCACCCTGGCAGCCTATGTGAATGCCGTCGGCTTGTTGATAGCCTTGTTGAAACAAAAAATCTACCAACCCGGCGCGCATTGGCGAGCGTTTATTTTGCGAGTGGTATTTGCCTGCACGTTGATGTCAGGGTTTCTGATAGGGTTTGTCGACGAAAGCTTGTGGCTAAACTGGAGTGTTTCCGATCGCGGATGGCACTTGGTCGTAGCGATTATTGCCGCGATGTCGATTTATCTGCTGGGACTAGGCTTGTCGGGAATACGTCCGAGCCATTTGATCGAACATTAACAAAGCCTTGAGATTTGCTACAGCGCCACCATAGTCATGTAGAATGCATTAACCTCACATATCGACCATTGGATTTTTAATCACAAGTAAGCTATGAACACAAGAACAATCGGATTTATTGGTGGCGGCAACATGGCAACCAGCCTGATGAGCGGACTGATCGCCAGCGGACATTCCCCACAACAGCTTTGGGTATCGGACACTTCGTCCACCTTACTTCAGTCGCACCGTGACAACCTCCAAGTCAACGTCACCGCCGACAACGCCAAAATCGTGCAGGAAGTGGATGTAGTCGTACTCGCCGTAAAACCACAGGTTCTGCGGGAAGTAGCTCTGGAAATCGCCCCGGCGATACGCCAAAAAAAGTCGCTGATAGTCTCGATAGCGGCCGGCATCTCCCAAACCAGCTTGGCTTTATGGCTAGGAAGCGACGTTGCCATTGTCCGCTGCATGCCCAACACACCGGCCTTGGTACTGACCGGCGCCACCGCGCTGTACGCTAATGCCAGCGTCAACGAAGAACAGAAAGACTTGGCCGAAAATATCCTGCGCGCCGTCGGCCTGTCGTTATGGGTAAACGATGAAGACCAATTAGACGCTGTCACGGCCGTTTCCGGCAGCGGACCGGCTTATTTCTTTCTGATGATGGAAGCCATGGAAAAAGCGGCGGTGGATATGGGCTTGACCGAGCATACCGCAAGACTACTGGTGCAGCAGACCGCGCTGGGCGCAGCCAAGATAGCGCTGGAATCGACCGAATCGCCTGCCTGTTTAAGAGAGCGCGTCACCTCGCCGGGCGGCACCACCCAGAAAGCCATCGAAACCTTCCAGCAAAACGGTTTTGCCGAGTTAGTGACAAAGGCCTTGCTGGCGGCCAGAGACCGTTCCATCGAAATGTCCAAACAGCTGGGAGCCGATTAATGGGTTCTAATTATATGACCGACCCCCTGGTGTTTCTGATAGACACCGTATTTTCGTTGTACATTTTGGCAGTGGTGTTGCGTTTCCTGCTGCAATGGACCCAAGCTGATTTTTACAATCCGATTTCGCAATTTCTGGTCAAGATCACCCACCCGCCATTGCGATATATGCGTCGTTTCATTCCATCCGTCGGGCGCATAGATTCTTCTTCATTGGTCTTTGCCTTGCTGTTACAGATTCTGGCCAACTTTGCCATTCTGGCCATCAAAGGGCTAACGATAGGCATAGTTGCATTGACGGTGCTATCGTTCACCGACTTGTTGAAAATGGTGTTGGATATTTTCGTTTACGCCATATTTGCCGGCGCCCTCCTCAGTTGGTTTGCCCCCGGCAGTTATGGCGGGGCATCGTCATTGCTATACAGTCTGACCGATCCTATACTGAATATCTGTCGAAGAGTAGTTCCGGATTTGGGCGGTATCGACTTATCTCCGTTAGTCGCACTGGTCCTGCTACAACTGGCAAAAATGGTGATCTTGCCGCCTTTACATCAACTGGCGAGTATACTGGGTTGAAAACAGTGAACTTATGCTTCTAAAACCAAACTACATCGCGTTGCTGCTGACATTGACATTGTCGTCCCTCGGCGTCACGGATGTCTATGCCAAGAAAAAGTTGTACCGCTGGGTCGACGAACAGGGCAACGTATTTTTCTCGGATCAAATCCCTCCCGATCAGGTACAGCATAAACGCGAAACCCTGAATGAAAAGGCCCAGGTGCTGGACACACTGGAAAAAGCCAGAACCCCCGAGGAACTGGCCAGACTGAAGCGACTGGAAGAACTACGCAAGGAGCAGGAAAAAATCATCGCCAAACAGGCAGCGGCCTACAAAGTCTTGCTGGCCACCTATCGAAACCTCGATGATATCAACAGGGCTCTGGAAAATAAGTTAGCCCTGTTGGACGGCAAAAAAAGAGTCATCGACGGCAACATGAAAAGCCTGGAACTACAATTGCGCCACCAACAGGAACAAGCCGCCAATCACGAACGCAATGCGCAAAAAGTACCGGAAAAGCTATTAAAGGATATCGCCTCTACCCGGCAACAAATCGCCTCGACCGAGCAGGAATTAGCGAAGCACGAACAGGAGCGACAAACGACCGAGCGTGAATTCAGGGCCGACATAGCCCGATTCGAATTTCTGACCCGCGACGCCACCGACAACCAGGCGGTTCAACGCAGACTGGCCGCAAGTAACGCCAATAGTGAAATAGGCTTGTTCGAATGTCCGGACGCCGAGCAATGCCAAAAAGCCTGGCGGTTTGCCGCAGAATTTGTGTATAAACACGCCACGACCGAGCGCGATGTCGAAACGGATAAACTGATCATGACCGCCGCCCCGGTCTACGATAACGACTTCAGTCTATCGGCCTCGCTGCTGACACAGACCGACAATTCCCAGCTGATTTTCCTGGACATACGCTGCAAAACGTCGAATATCGGCCAGGACTTGTGCAACAGCGAAAAAGCCCAAACGCTACGCCGGGACTTTTCCGCCTATATCCAGTCTCAACTATCGTCTCAGCAATAAGGTCCCTATGCCCTGATCGGTGAACAGCTCCAGCAGCACCGAATGCTCGATGCGACCGTCGATGATGTGCACGCTGGTCACCCCGCCTTTCAGCGCATCGGTGGCGCAACGGGTTTTAGGAATCATGCCGCCCGAAATCGTACCGTCGGCAATCAAATTTTCGATATCGGTCAACGTCAACCCCGTCAGCAAGTTGCCTTCCTTATCCAGAATACCGGGTATATTGGTCAACAACATCAGCTTTTCCGCCTTCAACACCTCGGCCACTTTCCCCGCGACCAAATCGGCATTGATGTTATAGGAATGTCCATCCTTTCCGACCCCGATAGGCGCGATGACGGGTATGAAGTCGCTGTTGCCCAGCATTTCCACTACGGCGGGATCGATGCTACCGACTTCGCCGACATGGCCCAAATCGATGATTTCAGGGTTGTCGTCCAGATTTGCGCCCGCCTTGGTCAGATTGATTTTACGCGCATGAATGAAATTACCGTCTTTACCGGTCAGACCCACCGCCTTACCGCCGTGCATATTGATCAGATTGACGATTTCCTTGTTGACCAATCCGCCCAACACCATTTCCACGACATCCATGGTCTCGCTGTCGGTAACCCGCATGCCGTCGATGAATTCCGAGGTTTTACCCAATCTTTTCAATAAATCGCCAATCTGTGGGCCGCCGCCGTGCACCACGATGGGATTGATGCCAACCAGTTTCATCAGCACGATATCGCGGGCGAATCCGTGTTTTAAGGCTTCATCTATCATGGCGTTGCCACCGTATTTGATCACGACGGTTTTGCCCTTGAACTTTTGGATATAGGGCAAAGCTTCGGTCAATACATGAGCAATCTGGTGAGCAGTGTTTTCTTTCATCGTGGGGTAAATTTAAAAAGGAAGGAATAAACCGGGCTTGATTTTAAGCATCAACGACTTGAATTGAGACTGTATGCGCCTCAATGCATCATGGGTATCGGCCTCGAAGCGCAGTTCCAATGCGGGCATCGTATTCGACGCCCTGACCAATCCCCAGCCGTCTATGAATTCGACACGCAAGCCGTCGGTGTCGATGATGATGGCGTCGTTGAAGCGGGCTTCTGCGGCCATTCGTTCGATCAGGCTTACCGTTTCGCCACCAGCCAAGGCGATGCGTATTTCAGGGGTACTCGGCCGGTCCGGCAAGGCGGCGAAAACTTCGGCGCTGGGGCGCGTGTCGGCAGACAGTATTTGTATCATCCGCACCGCAGCATACAAACCATCGGCAAAACCGAACCAATGGTCGTTGAACAGGAACTGGCCATCCATGCCACCGGCCAAAGCGGCCCCTGAGCTTTTCAGTGCGTTTTGCAAATGAACGCGGCCGCTTTTAGCCTGCACCGAAAACCCCGCATGCTTTTTGATTTTTTCGGGCAACAATTGGGAACAAGCCATATCGTGGATAATTTCGGAACCGGGCTTAGCCATCAGGACATCTCGCGCAAACAACATCATCTGCCGATCCGGCCAGATAATTTTGCCGGACGAATCGACCAGTTCCATGCTTTCGCCGTCGGCCCCCAAAGCGATGCCGACGTCGGCCGAATGGGTTCTCACGGCTTCGGCCAGAGCTTGCAGATTGGCTGGATCACAAGGATCGGGCTGATGACCTGGAAAACGACCGTCGATATCGCAATTAAGCTCGATTACTTCGCAACCTATGGTTTTCAACAACATAGAGCCTATTTGTCCCGCCGCACCGTTGCTGCAATCGAGCACCACCGTCATCGGCCGCACGATATGAATTTCTTCGGACATAGTGCCTATGTATTCGTTGCTGAACAAGGTGTTCTGCTCCGCAGAGCCTGGAATTTCCCGGATATAGTCGTTGTCGGCTATCCGCGCCTGCAATACTTGCAGTTGCTCATCGGACAGAGCCATATCATGCAACTGCATTTTCAATCCGTTGTATTCGGCTGGCAGATCACCACCAGTCACCATGACCCCGCTACGCCCTTCGGTATGATGCGCGACGAAATACAGCACGGGCGTCGGTACTAGCCCCAGATCGATCACGTCGCAACCGGTCGAAACGATGCCGTCGATCAGCGCTTGCGCCAGAGACGGACTGGAAACCCGTCCATCTCTGGCAACAACGACGGTCTTTACATCGATTTGTCTGGCCTCGCTGGCAAATGCGCGGCCCATGTTACGCATCGCTGCATCATCGAGCTCTTTGCCGGCGACACCAACAACACCGTAGCGGTGAAATATTGTCGGCATCGATGTTGCCGAGCTAATAGTCTCGGTCTCGGCACTGTTTCCGAAAACATCGATATCAAACTCCATCTCCAGACTTTCCATGGTCGAAGTGGCCTTGAAGTTCTGCTCCATACCTTGATTTTCATTCCTGGGGACTGGAATGACTGGGGCCGTAGTGACCGGAATAACCGGGACCGAAGCAACCTGGAATTGCTCGGTCTTTACCGGCTTGGCATCTTCGAGAAAATCCAGACCAAAGGACTCGTCGAAAAAATCGTCCTTATCACTATCGCCATGTTTGGCCGGCGACACAGCCTCTTGATCGATAACCCGCTTGAATTGGGCCATTGCCACGATAATCGGCTGCATTTCCTCCAAACGCATAGGATAATTGCCGACATGTTTGCCTTGAATCATATCCTTGGCCGCCATCAAAATACTGCTCTGATCCAGGCGGAAAAAATCGCGCAACTTGCGATAACCGATCAAATACGCCAGACAACTCATCAACACCGGCAGGATGATCAAGCTCCCCAGTATGGCCATGTCACTCAAGCTTGCCCCGACATCGACCCATGCATCGATAGTCCAGCGCGTATTCGACACCGGGATGGCGACGGGTTCTCGATTCTTATCGCGCGCTTCGCCCGTGGCCGCCAGAACCAGACGCTCCTGTTTCAGTTCGATCAGACCGTTGGCGATCCGCGTCTTCAGAATCATCTGACTTGGCAAATTGGCCTCCAGGCTGGCCAACACCACACCGACGACGCGTTGCCCGTCACGGACGACACTGGTAATCGCCAAGTGCCTATGCTCGGCTTCGCCCTGGATGACGGGATTAGGTTTATCCGCCAATGTGGCCCGCACCATTTCCAGATCGCCGAAACCCATGTGAGGCGTTTGCGTCGTATCCAGATCGTTAACGCCGGGCAATAGCAAACGCACTCTCAGGCTGTGCGGAACCAGCGTCTGAACTTTTGCCGCCGTCTCGGCTATCATTTGCGGGTTGGCGCTGGCAAGCGCGGCAACGACGTCGGGGGATTGAGCCAGGCCGTCCACGCTTTTTTGCAGCGTCTCGAGCTGCTGAGCTATATTCACCGCCGAATTGGCAATGATGGTCGCAACCGCATCGCGCTTGGCCTTATCGGTATCCATGGCCGAAAACCAATAGGTGCCGCTGCTGGATATCACTATCATCAAGCTTGTAACAGCGGCAATGATGATGAAAATACGTCCCATGGCTGTAATCTCCGCTAGAAGTTAATGTCGCCCGCTATGACCAAAGCCACCGTCACCGCGCAAGGTTTCGTCGAATTCCGTAACACACTCGAATTCAGCTTGCACCACAGGCACAAATACCATCTGCGCAATACGCTCCCCCACTTCGATGGTAAACGCCTTGTCCCCGCGGTTCCAACAGGACACAAAAACCTGGCCCTGATAATCCGAATCGATCAATCCGACCAAATTGCCGAGTACGATGCCGTGTTTATGCCCCAGCCCCGAACGCGGCAAAATCACCGCGGCCAAATGAGGATCGCAAATATGAATGGCCAGCCCCGTTGGTATCAAACTCGATTCTCCGGGATTTAGCGTGACGGCTTGATCCAGACAGGCCCGCAAGTCCAGGCCGGCCGAGCCGTGAGTGGCATAAGCCGGCAAGGCGATATCCCCGCCTAATCGCGGATCAAGTATCTTGAGTTGGATTTTTTTCATGCATTCTCTCGCTTATCACAGTGAGCAATTGCTCGGCCAGCTGGTCTTTATCGGTCATGGGTAAATGGCAGCTGCCACCGGGCCAGTAGACTTGCAAGGCGTTACGTTCGCTGTCGAATCCGCCCTCTGCCTGCCCCACCCAATTGGCGGCTATCATGTCAAGACGCTTGGCGCGCAGCTTGGAACCGGCATAATTTTCCAGGTCGTCGGTTTCGGCCGCAAAGCCTACGACGAATGGCTTGTCGGCCCGGCTCGCGACGGCAGCGATGATATCGGGATTTTTTGCCAACGCAATAACGCCATGATCGTGCTGCTTTTTAATCTTGCGATCTTCCATCTGCGCCGGTCTGTAATCGGCTACCGCGGCCGCTCCGATATAAACGTCGCAGTCAGACACCCGGCTGATGACGGCATCGTACATTTGCTGCGCGGTTTCGATTCTGATTATGCTTACCCCGGACGGTACCGGCAAGTTGACCGGCCCGCTGACCAAGGTCACCTCTGCGCCGGCCCGAACGGCGGCCTCCGCCAGAGCATATCCCATCTTGCCGGAACTGCGGTTACTGATAAATCGCACCGGATCCAGCGGCTCGCGTGTCGGCCCCGCGCTAATCACCAGTTTCAGTCCGCGCATGGTTTTATCCGTACCGGCGAGAATCCGGGCGCAGATGTTTTCGGGTTCGGCCATTCTGCCCAAGCCTTGCTCACCGCAAGCCTGCTCGCCGGCGGCAGGCCCTATGATGGCCACGCCGTCACGCCGTAGCCGGCCGATGTTGTCCTGGGTAACAGCCTTGTTCCACATAGCCTGATTCATGGCGGGCGCGACAAATACCGGACATTCGGCAGCCAGACACAGCGTCGATAACAAATCGTCGGCGATGCCATGAGCCATTTTCGCCAGCATATTGGCGCTGGCCGGCGCAACCAATATCAAATCGGCCCAACGGGCGAGATGAATGTGATCCATGGCTTGCGCTTGTCCGGCATCGAATAATTCGGTATGCACCGAATTCCCGCTCAGCGCCTGAAAGGTCAAAGGCGTTACAAATTGCCGGGCAGAACGCGTCATGACTACCCTTACCTCGCAGTTTTGCTTACGCAACAGGCGCACTATTTCCGCAGACTTGTATGCCGCTATGCCGCCGCAAACGCCCAATAAGATTCGAGTATCGATGATGCCGTTCCTGATAGATCAAAAGTTGAATTATGGGGTTTCCGACTTAACCCATCTTTAACACGCAAAATAAATACCCATTAAAAAACAATAACTTAAAAATCGTATGGCACTACATTTTGTAGTGCCATACGATTTTTAAGTTATTGATAATAAATGGAAATATTTTTACCTTGTTAAACTTGGGTTAAGCCGGGACAGTCATAGGTTAAGCCGTTCGTGGTGAGCTTGTCGAACCATGAATGGCTTAACCGTTCACCCTTCGACAAGCTCAGGGCGAACGGTTAAGCCTCCCTCTGTGTCCCGTTTTAAACGAGAAGCCAATTATGGCAAACTCGCCCCGATTCTTCTATGCTTAAAATCGTTTTAACCGACGGGATAGCCATTATGAGTATCAGGGATTGGCCGGAGGACGAACGTCCGCGCGAAAAACTGCTGCGCCGCGGCGCAGAGGCTTTGACGGACGCGGAACTGCTGGGCATTTTTCTACGAACCGGCATCGCTGGCAAATCGGCCGTCGATTTGGCCAGAGAGCTATTGACGGAATATGGTTCACTTCAAGCCTTGCTGGCCGCTGATCTTGAACGTTTTTGCCGCAGCAAGGGCCTGGGTCTCGCCAAATATGCCCAAGTGCAAGCCGTGCTGGAAATGGCCCGCCGACATTTTGCCGAGATTTTGCAACGCGGCAGCGCGTTGACCAGTCCGGATGCGACCCGTTCTTATCTCAGCGCTCAACTGCGAGGATACAGCTATGAAATCTTCGGCTGCCTGTTTCTCGACAACCAGCATAGAGTCATTCAATGGGAAGAGCTATTTAGAGGCACGATAGACGGCGCCAGCGTCTACCCCAGGGAAGTGGCAAAACGCGCCCTGTTTCACCACGCGGCGGCCGTCATTTTTGCGCACAATCATCCCTCCGGCATCAACGAACCCAGCCAAGCCGACCGGCAAATCACCGACAAACTCAAACACGCCCTAGCCTTATTCGATATCAGGGTGTTGGACCACTTCATCGTCGGCGACGGTAAACCTTTTTCATTTGCCGAGCATGGATTGATGTAATGGACTGATATAATCCGCCTATCCTGAAATTTTGCGCCTTCGCCGACTAACGTTCTCGAACACATGACGCCTATCATACGCTTCGACAACGTTACGCTCAGCCGCCAACAAAAAACCCTGCTTTCCGGCGTCAGCTTCGAGGTTTATCCGGGCCAAAAAGTCCTGATCCGCGGCCAATCGGGAGCCGGCAAAAGCAGCCTGCTGAAAACGCTAATGGGCATGTATCCACCCAGCGAGGGCAGCGTGTATTTCAACGAGCAAATCCTTTCTCGTCACAGCGTGCACCACATTCGCAATTGCACGGCCTACATCGGCCAGGAACCGGTCTTGGCGGCGGACACCGTCAGAGAGGCCTTGCTATTACCGTTTCAATTCAAAGCCCACAGCCATAATTGCCCGACCGAAGCGCAATTGCTGATCCTATTGCGACGGCTGCATCTTTCGGCCGACATACTGGATAGGCACGTAGCCAAGATATCCGGCGGCGAAAAACAACGAATCGCCCTGGCCCGCGGCCTGCTATTGCACAAAACCCTATACCTGTTGGACGAAGCCACCAGCGCACTGGACACGGCAAGCAAACAAGCGGTATTCGACATATTCTGCGCCCCCCAAATAACGCTGCTCGCGGTCACTCATGACGCCGATTGGTTTCAATACAGTACGACTATTTTCGAAATGAACGCCGGCCGGCTCACGGAAATTCCCCAATATGGAAACCCTTGATATCGATTGGCAACACATGTTGTTGCTCTACGGCCTCTGCCTGCTGCCCTGGACGTTGCTTTGGTTATTGGGCACGCAATTGTCCCGCGACATCGGCATGGCCGTCGTACGCATGACGTTACAACTGAGTCTGGTCGGGATTTATCTCAAGACCCTGTTCGAATTAAACGATCCATGGCTCAATAGCGCCTGGATATTCATCATGCTGGTCGTTGCGGATTTCAACATCCTGCGCCGTTCACGATTAAAAATCCGCTATTTCGTTTTTGCGACGTTGACCGCCATGGGCTTCAGCATCCTGTTGTCCACAGCCTATTTGGTGTTACTGGTCATTAAGCCTGCACAAGTTTACGACGCCCGCTATATCGTACCCTTGGCCGGCATGATACTGGGCAATTGCATGCAGGGTAACGTCATTGCGCTGGAACGTTTCTTTTCGACCGTACGCAAGAATCAAGACGAATATCTAACCTTTTTGATGCTGGGCGCCACCCGTTGGGAAGCCTTGCGGCCTTATTTCCGTCAGGCGATAAAAGCCGCGATCAATCCGACGATAGCCAACATGGCAACGATGGGCCTGGTATCCCTGCCCGGCATGATGACGGGACAAATACTGGGCGGTAGCGAACCCTGGATCGCGGTCAAATATCAACTCGCCATCATGATCTGCATATTCACCAGCAGCACCCTGGCGATGATAGCCAATCTGGCGCTGAGTCTGCGCATTGCCTTCGACGACTTCGACATCTTGAACGAACAGGTTTTGCAACAATAAGCTTACTCCCATACGATCTCAAAAACGTCTAATTTCGAACGACTTTTCAGTGCGAAAGAAGTTGCCCCGAGGCCGTGGCGATCTTAATTTTGATCCTGGACAGGGTGATAATGGCTCAATACTCGTTCTGCCAGACGGGAAAACGGCATACTCTGTATCCATACCGACCCTCTGCCTTTTAAGGTTGCCAAAAACAAGCCTTCGCCGCCAAACAACATGCTCTTCAGCCCTCCACTCATGCCGATGCTATAGTCGATATCGCCGCTAAACGCGACCAAGCACCCCGTATCCAAACGCAATGTCTCCCCGCATAAATCTTTGCGCACGATAGTACCCCCGGCGTGAATGAAAGCCATGCCGTCGCCGCGCAGGCGCTGCAAGATGAAGCCTTCGCCCCCGAAAAAACCGCTACCCAACCGCTTGTTAAACGCGATATCGACTCGAGTGCCGAAAGCGGCAGCCAAAAACGCACTACGCTGGCAAATCACCTCTTCCCCTAACTCGGCCAAATTCAACGCTACGATGGAGCCTGGAAACGGTGCCGAAAATGCCACGCGTCGTTTCTGCTGGCCGTTGTTGCTGAAATGGGTCAGAAATACCGACTCGCCCGTCAACATGCGCTTGCCTATGCCGAACAATTTGTCGACGACTCCACCAGAACCGTCGCCCATTTTTGCTTCGAACGCGATATCCTGCTCCAGATACGTCATGGCTCCGGCCTCGGCGATCACCGTTTCATTCGGATCCAGTTCTATTTCGACCATTTGAATGTCGTGGCCGATGATTTGATAGTCGACTTGATGGCAGCGCATGAGTAAGTTCCCTTAATAGATTTCGAACGATACGTCCCATTTTAACCCCGGAAAACCCTAGATAACAAAGCTTCGCCATCGGCCCTCGGTGCTAATTTCGTTTTTGCGCCGGTTTTACCGGGGTCACGTCGATATCGAAGCTGGCCTTGATGCGCTTTGCGATCAACTGGGTTTCTTTCTTGTTCTTAAAAGGCCCGGCGACGACTTTATAGGTGCCGTCTTGCTCAATTTTTCGTGCCGGAATTTGCGGCCCCAAATGATTCAACATCGCCGCTAATTTATCCGCTTCCACTTCATCGCCAAGAGTCTGAGTGGCGATAACCCAATCGTGTTCGGTCAATGCGACTATCGTCGGCTGTCCATAGAGGTGTTCTGGATGCATCACCTCGAGCGCATCGG
The DNA here is from genome assembly GCA_028688235.1 of Methylomonas sp. Lineage (GTDB taxonomy): Bacteria > Pseudomonadota > Gammaproteobacteria > Methylococcales > Methylomonadaceae > Methylomonas. Next base: position 1,715 of record JAQTYP010000014.1, on the reverse strand, counting down.
CCGTAAGCGCCGGCAAATCGGCGCTGCCCTGCAATATAGGCGTGGGAATGCCGTCCGCTCGATTCAAAACGGCATCGACCCGTTGCCAGTCGACGTTCGCCGCTCTTTCGGCCGCCAACGTTTCCAACTTTTTACGCAGCATTTTCTGCAATTGCTTTTCCTGCTTGAGCCATTTCCCCAAAGGCCGGTGCGCTTCCAAATACAAGGTATCCTGACCCCAGGCCACCAGATACGGCTGATGCACGATGTGCACCGGAGTACCCACGTCCACCAGATTGAACAAGGCCTCGACATCTTCCGGATAAAGCTGAACGCAGCCGTGGCTAACCTGCATGCCTATGCCGTAGGGCTTGTTGGTACCGTGAATCAAATAACCGTTAAAACCCAAGGGCATGGCATATTCGCCCAAGGGGTTATCAGGACCCGCTGGAATGACTTTCGGCAAAGGATCACCCAGAGCATTATGTTCGCGATGTATGGATTCCGGCACGGTCCAGACCGGATTGGCTTTCTTGGCGACGATCTTAGTCGTTCCTAGCGGCGTGTTCCAACCATCGCGGCCAACACCAATCGGATAAGTCAGCACTTTATTTTGATTTTTGGGGTAATAAAACATCCGCATATTGGCCAAATTCAGCACGATACCGTTATGTTGAGCCTCCGGCAAAATGAATTGCAAAGGCAACAACACGGTTCGATTTTCGCTCAACGCCCAAGGATCGAGATTGGGATTGGCCATGGTGATGTCGGTAAAACCCAGGCCGAAATGACGCGCCAGATCGGACAAGGTATCTTCATCATGGCTATCTACGCTGGCCAACTCACCCACGATCTGCCGCCCGTCCGCAATGGAAAAGTCGTGACTTTCAATGAACTCCGCCTTACCGGTGGTAACGGTCAATGGCTTATCCGGAATAAAGGAAAACGTTTGACATCCCTCGAGCAACAGAGCCGTTGCGATCATCAAGCATGCAGAAAAACAGCGTCCCTTAAGCGGTGTGTACCTATGAAGTGCCTGACTTTTTGAAAGCATAATCGAAACAAAAAACGTTGAAAAACAGCAGTCAACATAACCGGTTTTGCTGAAAAACAAACCTTTTTAACTAAACTTTCATTTCCCGCTCACCGTTCGAGTAATGATACTAAGCCGACAACTATTGGAAAATTTTCGTGGCCGAAATGATTTCCCTGACTCGAGGATAAAGGCGTATCGACTTCATTCGCTTCGGTTTAAGTGATACGCTATTCCCAGCATCCGACTCAGGAATTCACCTCACTCATACAACGGAGTTTACCCATGACCAGCATTGACAAGGCTGTTGTCGAAAATCTGCTCAAGTCGTTTATCGATCCCAATGTAGCCACCGATCTCGTCTCGGCCAAGTCCGTCAAACAAATCGCCGTCGACGGCAACGATGTCGACATCAAGATAGAACTAGGTTATCCAGCCAAAAGCTATGTGCCGGAACTAAAAACCAGTCTGGAACAAAAACTGGCAACCCTACCCGGCATCGGCACGATTACATTGGATATAGGCGTCAACATCGTTGCACATTCCGTACAAAAAACCCTGAAACCGCTATCGGGCATCAAGAACATCATCGCCGTCGCCTCCGGCAAGGGCGGCGTCGGCAAATCCACTACCTCGGTCAATCTGGCATTGGCTCTGGCTGCCGAAGGGGCGCAAGTCGGCATCCTGGATGCCGACATCTACG
>JAQTYP010000336.1 GCA_028688235.1 Methylomonas sp. | reverse complement strand
GATGCGGGCCAACTCCATGGGGTTATCGGCATCGGCGACGCGCGTGCCTATCAGCATTTTTTCGACCGCCCCCGGCCGACCGCCGGCATCCCGTGGCGACATGTTCCAGGTGGTGGGCACGATCAATTCGTAATTCTTGATCAGGCCTTTATCGTCGGTTTCTATCCAATGCGCCAGCGCGCCGCGCGTGGCTTCGGTGAGCCCTACCCCTTTCGCGTTACGCGGCAGAGAGCGCTCGATGAAACCGGATTCTTCCGGCACGATTTGATCGAGTTGTTCCTCGAGTTTGTCCAGGGTCACCAGCGCGCTGACCAAGCGCGACAAGTGGCGCCCCATCACCGAGTTGTAATCCTGTATCGTAACGCCCAGCACATTGTTGTATTTATCGACCCTTTGGGTCAACGCGGGATTGCTCTTGGCCAAATAGGTGTTGACGACGCGGGCGACGGGGCCGACTTCCATGATCTCGTTGCCGTAACGCGGTGCCCGCGTCCAGGTATATTTACCGCCTTCCTTTTTCTTTTCGCTCAAATATTCTTCGTAGCCTAGCGGATGCAAATTGTTCAATTGCAGCGGTTTGATGGTCTTGTCGGGTTTGGCCGTGTAGTAGGCGTAAGTATGATCCTCGGTGATTTTGCCAATATCCAGCGCCGCATATTGGCCGTCGATGGTGGCACCGCCGGCGAAGCTGTGGTCTTTACCATTGCGCTCGGCCAGCCAAGGATAAGAGAGCAAGTTGCCGTAGCCGCGCCCTTCCTTGAAATAGCTGGGGAAGGCCTTGGCCACGCCCAAGACGTCGTTCTGGAAATTATTGCGGATGAATTGACCGGCTTGACCCAGCCATTGCCGGTAGCGAGCCAGGCGCTCTATGGTCGGCATCGTGGTCACGCCGCCGGCTTCGATGGCGACGGGATGCGGCGCCTTGGCGCCGAAAATGGCGACCATCTTGTGCAAGGTCGACATCATCGGCAAGGCGCCCAGATAATTTTTGATCACCGACAGATTCAATTCGCGGTCCTCGCTATAGGCGGCTTGATAACGGGGCAAAAACGGGGAGGCCGGGAATACCTTGCCGCTATTAAGCTCTTGTCCTATCCAACCTTTAAGTTGCAGCATGCCGGCATCGCGCCCTTGGTAGGCGGTGATGGCGGTGACGTCGATAAAATCCAGCGCGCACAGTGCGTAGAAGTGCAGCAGATAATCGTACAGATGGTAGGCGCCAACGGTCAGGTTACGCAGCAGGCGGCCGTTTTCGTTAATCTGCAGGCCCATGGCCGATTCCAAAGCAAGAGCCGCGGCATCGGCATGCGCATAAGGGCAAACGCCGCAAACCCTTTGGGTGATTTGTTGCGCGGTACGGGCATCGTAGCCTATCAAGGCCTTTTCGATGCCGCGGTACATGTCTCCGGAACATTTGCTGTCGACCACGACCCCGTCTTCCATTCGCGTCTCGAAACGCAAATGCCCTTCGATTCGGGTCATCGGATCGACTGTTACACGCCTTGTTGCCATTTCACATCTCCTATGCCCTGCCATTGAGAACAGCCGGCTCCAGAACTGAACCTTTAGTTTTAAAAGTAGTGCAAATTTGGACGGCAGGCAAATCGGCGGAGCATGCGCCGCTTAGGAGAAGCAGATTAGTAAGCTTCCTCAGCTATCCCGGCTTAAGTTGGCAATCAAAAAATACAGCAACAAACCGATTTATTTCGTGTATTTCATGCTTTTCGTGAACCACAGCGGTTTTTGAATCAGAGAAGAGCATCCCTTAGCGCGTTCGATACAAAGGCAACTTGGCGATACGTTCGTCGATTTCCGCCATCATGTCCCGATATAGCGGACTAGCCGTACCGCCGAACCTGACACTGAAGGTCTCTTCGTCCATGTGCTCGGGTAAGCCTTTGATGTCCGACATGTATATCGTGTAATCTTTGGATTGAGACATCTGCAACTGCAGTTCTCGGGCTTGCTTCGGCGAGGCCACCGCCGTCTGCCCGAAGCGCGTGCCCGCACGGTCCGCGGCCAGATCCACGAAGCTAAAGCCACTACCGCTCTCGGCATCACCCAATTCTTTGTCCTCACCCAAGCGCTCTCCCAACAACGAGGCATCCACCGCCGCCAACAGAGCCGAGGCGATAAAATGCTGGGGAATGTCTACGCGCTTATAAGCAAACACCTGATATTCCTTGCTGTAAACCAAGCCAAGCGGCAAATATCGACGCAATTCCTGTTTGTAAATATAACTGCCTACCGCGATGATCACCGCGCGATTTTCGCGTACTGCGCTTTGTTCATCGGAACGTCGGTATGCGGACAAAAACAGCGGCTGAAATAAATCGTTCAACGACAAGCGCCAGGCGATGTCGTGACGACTGACAATATCGTTGATCTGCTGCTGATAAAGATGCAAATTGGGATATTCGCGGTGTTGTTGAATGACCAGTTGTTTGGCGACTACGACTATCGACCCCAGGTAGCTGACCTGCAAGCCCTCGTCGGTGAAGCGAATATCCTTGATGTAATCCTCGCCTACCCGCCAATATTTCTTCAGCGGCGTGTATGCCACGATTACCGGTATCAAAAAGTTGGCGGCCGTATCGGGTATCGAAATTTCGCCTATCTTGAACGATTCGATTCGAATGCTATTGCCGTCTTGAATCAACTTGAAGTTGAAATCCAGATAGCGCCCCCAGATCGTCTCCGGCACGAATACAGCGATTTGAACAAAAATAACGCCTTTACTGACCTGAATTTGAACGGTATTTTCGACGAAGTGATTCAACAAATAACTGACGGCGATGTTGATATCCTTCTGATTCAATGTGACGATTTTAACCTGATCGAACTCTTCAGGTCCGACATGCAACAGCTGCTTCGCGCGCTGAATGTCTTCCCGGTTCAAACCCTGATGGACTTTCGATAACGGCGTATCATCCACTGCAAATAACAACAGCAGATTCAGCAACAAAAAAACAGTCGATACCGCATAAAACAGTCGTTTATAAAACTTGGGAATGGTAAACGACTTCGGCATGGACTAAAACGACAGATTGAACCCGGCCTCTTTCAGATACTGAACTTCCTGCTTTAAATCGGCTTGAGTCAAAGGCGCCAGTTCCAGCCATTGTTCGGGGAATTTCAACTCGATTTCCCGGCCGGCTATGCTGATTTCGAAATCAGGACGCTGGCTATGTCGGTTTCTATGCAACAAAATCGCCAACCGGAAAATGATGCTCATGATGGGCGCATGCTGATGCCACGGCGCGTGCAGATCTTCGAAGCGGGCCATGCTGAATTTTTTACGGTGATTGCGTACCAAACGGGAAAGCACGATCTGATCCTGTTTGGAGAAACCGGCAAAGTCGCCGTTTTCGATGATGTAAGCACTGTGCTTGTGATATTGGCTATGCGCTATCTGTATGCCGATCTCATGCAATTCCGCCGCCCAATCCAGAAACTGCCAGCAAGCGGGGTTGTCGTTAAAATAGGGATGGTCTTCGAGCTGGGCCTGCATGTAGTGCAGGGTTTCTTTCAACTGTTCGGCATGGCGCTTATCGCAATGATAACGTTCGGCTATGGCCTGACTGGTTTGCGAACGCATGTCGTGATCGTAAATACGCCCGACCAAATCATAGACCAGCCCCTCGCGCAAAGCGCCGTCGGACACGGTCATTTGCTGAATATCCAGGCTTTTAAACGTAGCATAGACGATGGCCACTGCCCCGATGAAAACCGGACGGCGCTCTATGCTCAACGCCGGAAAATTGATTCGATCGACATGCTCCAAGCTCAACAGATGCGCCACCAATTGTTCCATGCCGGCTAGCGTAATGCCGTTGTTGCTGAAGCCGGAAGTCTCTAGCACATTGCTGACGGCCTTCAAGCTGCCGGAAGCGCCTATCGCTTCGTCGTAATGCCGGCTATTGAAAGTATCCAGAAAAGGTTCCAGTTGTTGCTCGACGAACAAGGTCGCCTTCTTGAAGGCTTTTTTAGAAATTGCGCCGTTTTTGAAGAAGTTCTGGCTGACGGTCACGCAGCCCATATTCAGGCTTTCCTTGGTATGAGCAATATCTTGTTGACCTATGATGTATTCGGTGCTGCTGCCGCCGATATCCATCACGAAACGGTTATTGGCATTGCTGGCCAGACTATGCGCGACGCCTTGGTATATCAAGCGTGCCTCTTCTATGCCTGAAATGATATGTATCGGATGGCCCAAGGCTTTTTCCGCCTTACGAATGAACTGCTCGGCGTTTTTGGCCTGGCGCAGGGTATTGGTACCGACGATGCG
>JAQTYP010000013.1:8177-18346 GCA_028688235.1 Methylomonas sp. | reverse complement strand
ACGGATTTTCGCCGCAGCAATACCGATAATTTCAGCGCCTGGATAGATTTCAAGGCCGACGAGCATTGGGATCTTAGGACCGGCTATTCCCACCTGGAATACGATACCGATATGTTGTTCAGCGGCAATTTGGGGATGGCGAACAATACCACGACCCTGCAGGGCCGCCGGGTCAGGCATCAAGTCTATACCAATCGCGACGACACGATAGAGCTGCAAGGTGTCGGCAAGTACGATCTGGGATTTGCCAGCCTGCGCCTGCTGCTCGGCGCCCAATATGTCGACCGCAATTTCCACCGTTGGGCCGGACAGGCACCCAATGACCCGGCCTTGGGTAACATTCCCACAGCCTCGCCGCTGCCGCTGTGGGATTTGAGCGATCCTGTTACCTGGAACCGTAACACCTGGATACCCTTGTCGGCGATGACAGCCGGCCGTTTCGACCAAAACGTCTCGGCCGTGGACAAGTCGGTTTACGGCGGCTCCACATTGGGTTTCTTCGATGATCGTCTGCTGGTTTTGACAGGGTGGCGTTGGACGGAAACTCAAAGCCAGGTCATCGACAGGCTGACCAATCGATCTCAACCGCAAGCGGCCGTGAGTCAGGTCACGCCGCAATACGGCGTGTTATACAAGTTGACGCCGGAATGGTCGTTGTTCGGTTCCTACGCCGAATCCTTCGTGCCCAGTACCTTTATTGTCAATAATCTCGACGGTTCCACATCCATTCCGGAACCGACCGAGGGCGGTGGGTTCGATGTCGGCATCAAGGCCGAATGGTTCGATGGCCGATTGTCCAGCACGTTGAGCTATTTCGACATCGAAAACAAGAATATCGTCAACGATCTGGCCGTAACCGACGCTACCGGTGTGGCGACTATTTACGGTGTCCCCAGTGGCATCCAGCGATCGCTGGGAATAGAGTGGGACGCCACCGCCAGACTGACCGACGATTGGCAGCTTTATCTGTCCTATACCTATATGGATGCCAAGATCACCGAATTCACGGGCCACGACGATGCCATTCTGGCCCAGGATCCCGCAACGCTGGATGCGACGGAACAGGCTTATTACAAGAATGCCTTACGTTTTCACAATGCGCCGCTGCAAATGAGCGCGCCGCATCTAGCCAACCTGTGGACCCGCTACGATTTCAGCTCAGAAGCGCTACGGGGGCTGCACATCGGCGGCGGCGTCAATTTTGTTTACGATCAGACCTTATTGTCGGACACTCCTCAGTCCGCTCGGCAAACCTATGCGCTGCTCAATGCCTTGGTCGGCTATACCTGGCAGGTGGGCGGTCATTCGATGACGGTCGATTTGATGGGCAAAAACCTGCTCGATGAGCAGTATAGGCCCTCGCAAAGCAGCCGCAGCCGCCCCCGCGAGTTTCTGGTCAATTTTTCGGTCAAATTTTAAGTCGGGACGCTAAGCCATGATGACGCCAGATCGTTACGGGAGCAATCTGGCTAACAATATCGCCAAATTGGCATTGATTCTGGATGTCGTTACGCGGCTATTGGGGGTTTTCGGGTGCCGTGGCTATGGTGGCCTGGAATGCCGGCCTGGTATTTCGCACCCAAGGTTATTCGTCGGAAGCTGCATCGGTAGGGCTTACGCTCGAGGTGGACTTTTGAGCCGCGTAATAGACATCTGCAAAATTCTATGCCTACTCGGCCTGTTGATATCGCCATCCTTGGGCGCCACTCAGGGGCTGGTTACGCAGAATCCCTACAAAGTCAAAGCCGCCTTTCTTAGGAATTTTGCCCATTATGTCACCTGGCCGAACAATGCTTTATCCGATAGTGATTCTTTCTGGTGCATCGGTATTTTGGGGCCCGATCCTTTCGGAGATGCGCTGGAAACGACATTGCAAGGCCGAACGGAACTGGGCAGGCCTTTTAATATTTTCCGCGTCTATAAAACCGAGGAATTGCCTCCTTGCCACATCGTCTTCATTGCCTACCAGGACGCCGGCAAACGCAGAGCCATACTCGCCGAGCTAAAAAACAAACCGATTCTTACGGTTGGTGAATCGCCGGAATTTCTGGAAGAGGGCGGAGTCATCAAATTCGAGGTCCAAGACAGGGTCAGGATGAGCATCAATCTGGATCAGGCCAGAGCCGCTTCGTTGAAGATTCAGACCAAGATGCTGGAGGTTTCCAGCGACATCTTGGAAAATGGCGCGATTCGCCACGTGAGATAAGCCATGGCTAGTCACCTGAGCATCTATAACAAACTTTCGCTGGTGCTTTGGGGGGCCGTGCTGCTGGCCTTTGTGCTGGCAGGTGCGGGTTTGTTGATTTTTCATAGGATCACGCTGGAGCATAGGGTTAGCGAAATCATGGCGCCTTATGCGCAGTTTATCGCAGTAGGAGCCGACTCCGCCGTCGCATTTCAAGACCCTGTTCGCGCCCAGGAAATTTTGGGTACTCTTAGGGCTAGTCCGCAGATACTTCTGGCCGACATTTATCTGGATGACGGCCAACTTCTGGCCAGCCATAATCCGGGGCGTGGTTTCCAGGTCGCTTCCCCAGCACCCGAATCGGACGGCATTCATATCGACGGGGACACGGCCGAATGGGTTCAAGCCCTGCCGAACGGGGCCAGGCTGAGGCTGGTCATGAGTCTGGAGCAATTGAGTCAGCAGACACGACAGCTTGCGTGGTTGTTCTGTGGCGTCATGCTGGTGTTGTTGGCCGCGACTTTCGGCCAATTGTTGGTTCTGCGGCGAACCATCGTACGCCCTATCGCCTCGTTGACGGACGCCGCCGAGCGGGTAAGGGCGCAGGCCGACTATCAGTACCGGGTTTCGGCGGCCGGAACCGACGAGGTGGTCCGTCTTGGCCAAAGTTTCAATGCGATGATGGCGGCCATACATCAGCGGGAAATCGAACTTCGCCGCTTGACTACCTTTCAATATACGATATTGCAAAACGCCGCCCACGCCATCATAGCGACCGAACCGGACGGCATCGTCACTAGTTTCAATGCCGCGGCCGAACGTTTGTTAGGCTATCAGGCCGGCGAAGTGATAGGTCAGCAAACGCCGCAATTGTGGCACGACGACAAGGAAATCGCCCTCCGCGCCCAGAGTTTATCCGAAGAATTGAACGAAGCTGTTTCTCCCGGTTTCGATGTCTTCGCCGCTCGTCCCCGGCGCAATCTATCCGAAGAAGGGGAATGGACCTTCGTGCGCAAGGATGGCCTGCGGCAGCCGGTTCATCTATCCGTCACCGCCTTGCGCGATGAGATGGGCGCTATAACGGGGTATGTCGGCCTGGCCTACGACTTGACCGAACGTAAGCAGGCCGAGGAAGCTTTACGCCAAAGCGAGCGCCGCTATCGGCTGGTCTTCGAAAATTCGCCGGTACCGATATGGGAAGAGGATTTCTCTGCGGTGAAAACGTTTTTCGATGATCTGAGAAAAACGGGATGCACGGATATAGCAGCCTATCTGGATAGTCATCCCGAAAGCATCGGGCATTTCGCGGAGCGAGTGCGCGTTACCGACGTAAACCATTCCGCATTGGTATTGCACGAGGCGGTAAGCAAGGAAGCCTTGTTGGCCGGTCTGGTCGCCACCTTTACCCCGGAATCGTTTGCGACCTTCCGGCAGGAACTGATCTGCCTATGGAACGGCGAAAACAGTTTTCAACGCGAATCCGCTGTCAAGACGCTGTCCGGCCGTCTTCGCCACGTGACCGTTCACCTGACCGTTTGCCCGGGTTATGAAGATACGCTCGGCAAGGTGCTTGTGTCGCTGATCAACATTTCCGAACGCAAACAAGCCGAAGAGGCTCTTGCCGAGCGCGAACGCCAATTCCGTACTTTGACGGAAAATCATCCGGATGGCATCGTCCGCTTCGATACGCAAGGCCGGCATATCTATATCAATGCCGCGGCGCGAAGGATATCCGGAACAGTCGGGATGCCGCTGCTCGGTAAGAGCGTTTGCGAATTGCCGATTCCAGGCAATCCGGAGTCGACGCGGCCATTGCTGGACGCGTTGCTCTGGACGGTGGCCAATCGCATGTCCGATATCCAGGAATTTCGCTGGCCGAATGGCCGTATCGCCGAAATTCGGCATATCCCGGAAATCAACGAACGGAACGAGATCGTCAGCGTGCTGGCGATCGCGCGCGACATCACGGACCGTAAACGTGCGGAAGATAGGCTCAAGGAATATCAGTATACGCTGGAAGATACGGTGCAGCAGCGGACCAGGGAGTTGCTGCTCGCCCGCGATGCCGCAGAGGCTGCCAACAAGGCAAAAAGCATCTTTCTGGCCAATATGAGCCACGAGTTGCGCACGCCATTGAATGCCATACTCGGGTTTTCCGGCATGATGCGCCGCGATTCCTCGATTGGCGATAAACAACGGGAAACCCTGGATATCATCAACCGTAGCGGCGAACATTTGCTCAACTTGATCAACGATGTACTGGAGATGGCCAAAATCGAGTCCGGAAGGCTGCAGTTGGAAATCTCGGCGTTCGATCTGGAAGCGCTGGTGGACGATGTCGCCCAAATGATGCGGGTTAGGGCTCAAGAAAAAAATCTGCAGTTGATACTGGACCGCTCTGCCGACTTTCCCCGTTACATCAGAAGCGACGAGGCCAGAATTCGCCAAATTTTGATCAATCTGATCAATAACGCAGTCAAATTCACCCTAGAAGGCAGTGTAACGATCAGGTTGAGCGCCTCGAAAAACGCCAGATACCACCTGTTGATCGAAATCGAGGACACGGGGCCGGGTATTGCGCCGGAAGATAGGCAGCGCCTGTTCGAACCCTTCGTGCAATTAAGCGACAGCGGTTCTCAGTGCGGCACGGGATTGGGGCTGACCATCACTCGGCAGTTCGTCAGGATGTTGGGAGGCAGAATCAGCGTCGACAGTACCTTCGGTAAGGGGGCGGTATTTAAGGTCGATTTGCCGGTGGAGCTTGCAAGCTCTTCCGACGTCGCCGCACCGGCTAGCATGCCTTACACCCAGGTGATAGGGCTAGCCGCCGGTCAGCCGCGATACCGCATCCTGATCGTCGAAGATCAGTACGAAAATCAGTTGCTGCTGAACCGATTGATGACCGAATTGGGCTTGGAAACGAAAATTGCCGAAAACGGCGAACAATGTCTGGAAGTATTCAAAGAATGGCGGCCCGATTTGATCTGGATGGACAGGCGCATGCCGGTCATGGATGGATTGGAGGCGACTAAGCGTTTGCGCTGCCTGCCCGGCGGCGATCAAGTCAAGATTGTCGCCGTTACGGCATCTGCTTTCAAAGAAGAACAGCAAGAAATGCTGGATGCCGGCATGGATGGTTTTGTGCGCAAACCCTACCACTTCGACGAAATCTACGAATGTCTGGCTCGGCAGTTGGGCATGGCATACGATTACCGGAGAGAGCCACCCGAAAGCCGGAACTCTGTCGTGTTGACGCCAACCATGTTGGCCGGTTTGTCGGCCGAATTGCGGGCTCAGCTTAAAGAGGCGCTCGAAATTTTGGATAGCGATCTCATCGACTCGGCGATCGGGCTGATTGCGGAAAGCGATGCCGAATTAGGGCTGGCGCTGGCTAAACTCGCGGAGTGTTTCGACTATCCAAGTATCTTGAAATGCCTGGACGCCGAACAAGGGGCTGAATGAGGGCACCCTGGAAAACGAAAGGCAATCTTATGTGGGAGCGACGCCCTCGTCGCTCCTAGATTTTGTGGGCGTGAATAAGGCTGCCTCTGTCTACCCCTGCCAGACATAGGTCGCTACGGATGCGGCAGGCAAGACCGCTTCGGCGACTTTATCTTGAAAACAGATATGAAAACGCTCCGTTTCGGTGCCTTCGTTCAACACGATCAACACGATACGGCCCTCGGGCGTCAGGAACGCCGCGTTAGGCAAGGCTTGATCGTCCGAGGCTATTCGGACCGAACCCGGCCTCAGCCATTTGGCGGCGTGGGCGATGATGTAATAGGCCACGTTACGGATGATTCGATCGCCGTCTATCGTCAATGCGCCGACGCAGCGGGCTTCTCCGCCTGGGGTATGCGGGCAGCAGAAGGGATCGGAAGCCAAGTTCCATTCCAGCACGATCCGGCTCCAGTTTCGGCAGGCGCCTATCAGCACGTTTTTGATATGCCAGATCAGATCGCCGCCGAATTGGCCGTCCGAGCCGACCCATTGTTCGGTGAAATACAGCTTCAGATCCGGGTAGGCCTCGTGCATCTCGGATAGCGTACCGATATCACCACCGTACAGGTGCCAAGCAGAGCCGCTCAGGAACTTGCGCGCTTGCTGATCGGCGAAAATCTCCAGCGGATAGGCTTTGACGTCGCAATTGTGGTCCCAGCAAAATATTTCCACGTCGTCGAGTCCTGCTTGTAACAGCGCCGGGCCTAAATGATCTTTGACAAACTCGGCTTGCTCATGGGCTTCCATGATCATGCTGGGTTCGTTTTTGAAGTTCAACGGTTCGTTTTGTGGCGTGATCGCATGAATCACGATACCCAGTTCGCGCATGACCAGCAGGTATTTAACCAGGTAGGCGGCGTAAACGGCGTAACATTCGGGTTTTAACTTACCGCCGACAAAGGCGTGGTTGTTCTTCATCCAAGGCGGTGCAGACCAGGGCGTTGCGATGATTTTGATTTCCGGATTGATGATCAGGATTTCCTGCATCAACGGAACGACTTCGACGTCGCCGGCCATGATGTCGAAATGCGTCAACGCCCAATCGGTTTGTCCTTCAGGCAGGTCGCAATACGAAAAACAGCGCTCGCTCAAGTCCGACGCGCCTATACTCAGGCGCATGCAGCTGACGCCTATGCCGTTTCCTTCAGACGAGAATAATTCCTGGAGCAAGGCTTGTTTATCCGCCATGGGCAGCCTGCTAATCAATAGCGCACTGCCGCCGGTCAGCGAATATCCGAAGCCTTCCATGGCTTGATAAGCCTTGCCGGAATCGACGGTTATTAACTGAGAGTCGCCCGCGTCTTCCGCGAACCACAGGTCTTCCTGTCTATCGAACAAATAGAGCTGGTTGGCACTGGTTAGCCAAACCTCGGCGGAAAATGGGTATTGGGCAAGTGGAGCGGAGCTTGTTTGTGCAGGCATATCAACTCTGGGTATGGCGTTGAGTCAGGCATAACGAAGCAACGCCGCGATGGATTGGGTTGGAAATAAACGCCCTGACGATCATGAGGGCCGTGCATCATCGCCCCGGAAATTGAAGGGCTCCTACACTGACTTTCACGGCGAATTCATCATAACAAGGGGCATTTCCTTCCAAATTATAAGCCAACTCGCCGGATCGGTCCTGCTCCGGCTTAACGATCAAATCATGGCCGGTTACGCTTCCCTGAGGGGCATGGATTCTATCAGGGCTCTGGATTTCGGTAATCCACTTGTCCCCGTCAGGGTATGCCTGGAAGACCTTACTGGGTTGTCCCGTCATAAGTTGGTGCCCGCAATGAAAAGCTATGCTTTTTTGGTTGACAGTGACGAGTAGACTGGGTACCCGAACCATTGACTATACGCAAAATTGGACTACTCTATCTGCCAATAGATAGGCTCATTTTGCAAAGTCACAGGAAGCACCTCGATGAAAAAGAATTTTCCCCCCGTATTACTCGTTTTGTCTTTGGCTTGCTCGCCCAGCGTAATGGCGGCGGTGGTGGGATGGGGCTCGGGTTTAAGCAATACCGATTCTGGAAGTGGTACCGATTCGACGACTACCGCTCCAGTTGCGAACAATGATTTCGTCACGATCACCGTCGACCCTACTGGTGAGAATCGCTCGCTCACCATCAACTTAGCTTCGAATGATGTCAATTGCACCTCCTATCAGGTGGATGGATCGGCGGCCGGTCAGTATGGCAGCTTGACGTCTTTTGGCGATACAGCCACTTATCAGTTCTATCAGTATGTGCCTGCCGTAGACAGTTTAAAGACGGGGCAGCTATTGGCTGAAAGCTTTTCTTACATTTGCCGCTCGAGCAGCGGTCAGGCTAGTTCTTCGGCTCAAATCAACATTCAAATCATCGGCAATCAGTCGTCCGATGCGGTTTCGGACGATGCGGCCGATGAATACGAAAATGTCGATGTAGAGTTCAACGACGATTCGACAAGGGCAACGCCGCTGAATTCGTCCCTCACCATCAAAGGCCATTTGTATTCTTCGACCGATAGAGACTGGTATTCGCTGGCCAGTGCCGGTAACGAAATCATCAAAATCGAGCTATGCCCGGGAGGCAGCGTCTGTTACGACAATCGCAATTGGGTGGTTTATGTCTTCGACAGTGACAAGCTCACTCCCGAAATGGAAAACTCAAAGTATCTATTTGATAGGTGGATAGATGATACAGGGTCATACAATGATTTGCATGGAGATCAGAGGCTGTCCCCTCCTTCCTTTGACTCTAGCCATCCTAGCGATCCTGGCTATCACATGTACTTGAAGTATGATAAGGGTGCTTACGAAGGGGCTTTGGTGGGTGTCATCGATCCCTGTTTTTCTTCGCAAACCGCCAAATCCAGAAATACCGTCGAAATCGGTGTTGGCCCAGGTGCCAGAAATTATTTGATTGCCGTTTCCTCACCATTAAAAGGAGATGGTAGTGATGAAGTCTGTGGTCAAGGCGAGATCGTATTGAAAAAGCCCGGACTTAAAGTGGCCGGTCTCGACGCGGAAGGAAAAAGCAAGACTTACGCGACGACGCTGGAATATATCACGGTATTTCCGTACAGCGACGATCAATACGCCATGCGTATTACCGGTACGGGCATACATCCATTGCTTTCGGAGCAGGCTCAAGCCAGTTCCGCCACATTCACGCTGACAGCGGCGGCAATGAATGTAGCCTCCGGCAGCAATTTCGACTCGACCATAGGTCGCCTGACTATTCCTAAATTACGCGTTGAGCAAAGCCTATATCAAGTCGAACTGGTTCAAAAGCAAGCCGGGGAGCTGAATTTCACCGTTGCCAAACTCCAATTGTTGCAGGGTGAGTCGGCCGATTCGTTTCAGGCCACCTATAATCCTGCCAACCAGGAAGTGTTGATTCCGCGCGTGACCGACACCGCGTCCGGAAAAGCCTACTCGGTGGTGTTGAAATATCACCCTGATGCCGAGCCTTGGCTGGAAACCTTGAGGGCTACATTGATTGAATAGCCGAAAGGGCTATCGATTTAAAGCTGGACAAATACAAATCCGTATAGGATGTGCCGAACGCAGTGAGGCGCATCTTTACGTGATTGATGCACCTCCTGTCGTCCGCACAGCCTATATTTTGCTCGATAAGGCCTTATCAGTTCCATGAGCTTGTCGTACCTTAGCCTCACCTTCGACAAGTTCGGGATTATCGCTTGTCCCTCCTAAAATAGCAGATAGCGCTGAGTTTGCTTTTATTCGGCGTATTCTGAATAATCGGCTGTTTTGAATTCAGCCTGAGCCCGCCACCATGTTCGAACTGTATCTGGATACCGCCGATTTAGACCAAATCCAAGCTTTGGCCGGCATCTTGCCGCTGGCCGGCGTAACGACCAATCCCAGCATCGTGGCTGCTGGCGGTATCGGTCTTAGCCAGTTGCTGGCGGAACTGGCTAAGATTTTGGGGCCTAATAGCCGCTTTCATGTGCAAGTCATCGGTAATACCGTAGAAGACATCGTCGCCGAGGCAAAACAATTGTATGCTTTACCTTACGATATCGTCGTCAAAATTCCGGCTCATGCCGCGGGTTTGGCGGCGATCAAACAAATCAAGCAGGACGATATTCCGATATTGGCTACGGCGATATACAACGTTCAGCAAGGTTGGCTGGCAGCTTTGAACGGCGCTGATTATCTGGCACCCTACCTGAACCGCATAGATAATCTGGGCTCGGCCGGCATAGACATTGTCGGCGATTTGCAAAATCTGATAAGCCAATACCGCTTGCCGACCAAGTTGCTGGTGGCAAGTTTCAAAAATGTGAGCCAAGTGTTGCAAGTATTGAGGCTGGGCGTGGCCTCCGTGACGCTGCCGCCGGATCTCGCTTTGCAAATGTTGAACGTCCCCGCTACCGATGCGGCTGTCGATAAGTTTCGGCAAGACTGGCAGTCCGCATTTCCGGCCGGGTTGTCGCTCGACATTTGAGCGAGTAGGGGGGGCTTAAAGTTATTTAGTGCCTGAAAGGA
>JAQTYP010000013.1:0-8167 GCA_028688235.1 Methylomonas sp. | reverse complement strand
CTGAAAGGAAACTCGATTTTTTCACAATCTTGCCGGCTCCTCTGTTCAAAATGACGACCGTTTTTCGGTGGGGCCTTGCGTATTCCAGTGAATGTTGCCACCCAAATCGCTGGATAGCTGCCACCTTGGGCGTAGTTGTCGGAGCGACGCGGGGTTAGGGAGGTTCTTTCAGTTTGGCATAGAGATGCAAGGTAAAGAAGCTCTGGAAAAAGTCCGTTGGCCTGAGGGCTTTCGTTGTCCGCGTTATGGACAAGCGCCGCATTACCGGTTCAGCGGGGTGAGAAGTCATTTTGTCGAGAGGAGTCGGATTACTCGACCTGGTAAAGTCATAATTTTGACAGTCTTTTTCGGATGTGCTGTCAGTCATAAAAACAATGCTTTTCTATTAAGTCATTGATTCGTTTAGTTTCAATCGTTTTTGTCGAGTGCGGCGGCATTTATTATGCTTGTTTTCAGCGGTGGCAATTTCTTGCCGCATAGGCAATTGCGGATTGTGATGGTGTTTCCGTCGTCAAAAAAAAATTTTTTGTTATTGTTTTGTAAGGGATTAATTGTGTTGGCATAACCTCTGCTTTGAAGAGGATGAGACAGGAGGTGGCAAACATGGCAATCAATTTTAATCAGGCTTTGGGGATACA
Organism: Methylomonas sp.; assembly: GCA_028688235.1. Taxonomy (GTDB): domain Bacteria; phylum Pseudomonadota; class Gammaproteobacteria; order Methylococcales; family Methylomonadaceae; genus Methylomonas. Next base: position 7,529 of record JAQTYP010000013.1, on the reverse strand, counting down.
CCCGCAAGCACTCACCCTGCGCGAAAAACGCAGTGAAATTCTCGCCGCCAATTTGGCTAATGCCGATACCCCGGATTACAAGGCACGTGATCTGGATTTCAAGTCGGTTTTGTCGCAAGCCGTGGCATCTAAGGCCGGTCTGGAAAGAACGCGGCAAGACCACATGGCGGAGCAACATACGGTGCTGGGGGCTGATTTGCTCTATCGAAACCCTCAGCAACCTTCATTGGATGGCAATACCGTCGAGACTCATATCGAGCAAGCCAAATATGCGGAAAATGCCCTGCAGTATCAAGCCAGTTTGCAATTCATCAACAGTAAATTTTCGGGTCTGATGTCGGCCATACGAGGAGAATAGCCATGCCTTATATGAATATATTCAACATCGCCGGTAGCGGCATGAATGCGCAAAATCTCAGGCTCAATCTGGTGGCCAGTAACATATCCAATGCCAACAGCGTCAGCAGCAGTATCGATGAGGTGTACAAATCGAGGCAACCCGTTTTCGCGGCCGAATTGAAAAATATGATGGATAAAAACAACGCGGCTAGCGGAGTCGACGTGCTCGGAGTGGTCGAGAGTCAGGCCCCACCTATCATGGAATATGCGCCCAATCATCCTATGGCGGACGAACTGGGCTATATCTACAAGCCCAATGTCAATACCGTCGAGGAAATGGCCAATATGATGTCGGCCTCGCGTTCTTACGAGAACAATGTCGAGGTACTGAATACCGCAAAGAATTTGATGTTGCAAACGCTGAAAATGGGACAGTGAGGAATTAACTTATGACCAGTGCAATCGATACTTTTAAGAACCTGGGGCTGGCAACCACCGATACCGGCAGCGCCACAAAAAAGCAAAGCTTGGGCCAGGAGCAGTTTTTGAAATTGCTAACGACTCAGCTGACTCATCAGGATCCGATGAAGCCGATGGAAAACGGTGAGTTTCTGGGGCAGATGGCGCAATTCAGCACCGTGTCCGGCATACAGGATTTGCAGGCTTCGTTCAAGGATTTTGCCGGTTCCATCAGTTCCAATCAGGCTCTGCAAGCGGCGGGTCTGGTCGGGCGCTATGTGATGGCTCCAGGTAAAGAGGCTCTGTTAGGCGTTGGGGATAGCGTTTCAGGTGATTTCGAGCTACCGGTCAGTTCGCCCAATGTCAACGTCAAAATCATCAATCCCAAGACAGGCGAAACGGTAAAAGAGATCAGCTTGGGTACACAGCCCAAGGGCAAGACTAGTTTTGAATGGGATGGCACGGACAGCAATGGCGTACTTGCGAATCCCGGGGTTTATAAGGTGGAAGCCAGCGCATGGCTCGATGGCAAAAATACGGTGCTGGCAACCAACATTAAATCTAAGGTGAGCAGCGTAACAATGGCAACCGAGAGCACCGGATTGCAGGTAAACCTGACGGGTTTGGAGCCGGTGAAATTCAATCAGCTCAAACAAATTTTATAAGCGGGGAGAGTTATCATGGCCTTTACCACAGCACTCAGCGGCTTGAACGCCGCATCCAATAATCTGGCGGTGACCGGCAACAACATCGCCAACGCCAACACCACGGGTTTCAAACGGTCTCGTTCGGAGTTTGCCGATGTCTATGCAACCAGCATAGGCGGTGTCAGCAACATACAGCCGGGCGCGGGGGTTAGGGTAGCCAACGTCGCTCAGCAGTTCAATCAGGGAAATTTGAATTTCACCGAAAATAATCTGGATCTGGCAGTCAGCGGCGAAGGTTTTTTTACGTTGGCGAAGAATCCTAATGAAGTCAATGATCTACGTTATAGCCGTTCGGGAGAATTCAAATTGGATAAGGACGGCTATGTGGTCAATAACCAAGGTAATGCCTTAATGGCTTATGCGCCGAATGGAACTGAAGTTTCCGATGGCTTTAGTGTCGGTGTATTGCAGACAGTTCAAATTCAGACATTGACTGGCTTGCCGACTTCAACCACGGGCGTGGAGCTTGCCGTTAACCTAAATGCCGGTAACGATGTGCCTACGGCAACTCCGTTCGATCCCGCGAACAATGCTACCTATAACAATCAAACATCCGTCACAGTTTACGACTCGCTGGGCTCCCCTCATATACTCACGGCTTATTTTGTCAAAGGCGCATCCACCGCGACAGATACTGTCTGGAGCGTTTATCATTACATTGATGGTGCGGCGGTAGACGACGGCTCGAGAACATTGACATTCGATAGCAGCGGGAAATTGATTGACCCCGCGGATGGTACGATGCCATTAGATCCTTACACGATCACTCCGAGTACGGGGGCGGCGGATATTGCCATCGATCCGATGAACTACTTTGGATCAACCCAGGTGAAGCAATCATTTAGCGTCAACGGAATGCGACAAAATGGCTTGCCTGCCGGGCAATTGACGGGTATCGATATCGACGACGAAGGTGTGATTTTTGCCCGCTTCAGTAACGGCGGTTCGCAAACCGTCGGCAAAGTGGCGTTGACACGATTCGCAAACGTAAATGGATTGGTGAAACTCGGTGATACTGCCTGGGGACAAGGCGCCAATTCCGGCGAGCCGATACGCGGCGAAGCTGGCTCCAATAACTTCGGCGGCATTCAATCGGGCGCCTTGGAAAGCTCGAACGTGGATTTGGCCTCGCAATTGGTCAACCTGATCGTCGCTCAACAGCACTATCAGGCCAACGCACAAACCATCACAACCGAAAATCAGATCATGCAAGCCATACTGAATATCTAAGTGAGGAATAGTCGCCATGGACCGTAGCCTTTACATCGCGATGAACGGTGCCAAGCAGACCTTGCTGGCGCAAACAGCCAACGCCAATAACATGGCGAATACGCAAACGGTCGGCTTCAAGTCCGATTTCGAGCAGTTTCGGGCTATGCCGGCCTTTGGTCCCGGCTATCCGTCCAGGGTCTATGCGATGACGGAGAGGCCTGGAACGGATTTGGCGACCGGAGGGCTGCAAACGACAGGCAGGGACTTGGATATCGCCATTAACGGCGATGGTTGGTTTGCCGTGCAGGCAAAGGACGGCAGTGAAGCCTACACTCGCGCCGGCGATTTGCGTATCACTGCGCAAGGTCTACTGGAAAACGGCGCCGGACGGCAGTTTTTGGGTGAAGGGGGGCAGCCGATTGCGATACCGCCGGCACAAAAAGTGGAAATTGGACGCGATGGAACCATTAGCATCATTCCACAAGGCTCTAATGCCAGCACGCTGGTGTTGGTCGATCGCATCAAAATGGTTAATCCGGATAATCAGAATCTGGAGAAACGTGAAGATGGTTTGATGCATTTAAAGCAAGTCGGTGGGCCGCCGCTGCCCGCCGATGCCGATGTCAATTTGATGCAAGGGATGCTCGAAGGCAGCAATGTCAACGCCATGTCGGCCATGGTGGAAATGATAGAGCTGCAGCGCAACTTCGAGTTACAAACCAAAGTCATGAAAAATGTCGATGACAACGCAGGGGTTACCGCGAAACTAATGCAAGTGGCATAAATTATGCTTAACTCCTGGTAAGACAAAAAAATGTCACTCAGGAGGTTGTCATGACAGAGCGTGCATTATGGGTAGCCAAAACCGGCCTCGATGCCCAGCAAACCCGGATGGCGGTTATTTCCAATAATCTGGCCAACGTCAATACCACGGGATTCAAAAAAGGCCGTCCGCTGTTCGAAGACTTGATTTATCAAAACATACGTCAGGTCGGCTCGCAAACCACGCAAAATACAGAATTGCCGACGGGTTTACAGTTGGGCACCGGAGTGAGAACAGTTGCCACGGAGAAATTACATACGCAAGGCAATATTCAACAAACCGAAAATTCACTCGATGTGGCAATTAACGGTCGTGGCTACATTCAGATTTTGATGCCCAATGGCGACATCAACTACACCCGCGATGGTTCATTCAAAGTGGATTCCACAGGACAAATCGTTACCTCGGGCGGGATGACCCTGGAGCCCAATATTACGATTCCTCAAGATGCGATTAGTGTCAGTATCGGCCGCGACGGCACCGTCAATGTAGTCCAGCCAGGAGGCGAAGCAACTAACGTCGGTCAAATTCAGTTGGCGGATTTCATCAATCCCGCTGGCCTCGAGCCGATTGGGGAAAATCTGTTTCGCGAGTCCGTTGCCAGTGGCCCTCCCATCATAGGCACTCCGGGAGAAGACGAACTGGGTTTCGTCATGCAAGGTGCGTTGGAAACCTCTAACGTCAATGTCGTGGAAGAATTGGTGAATATGATTGAGACCCAACGTGCTTACGAAATGAACTCCAAAGCCATTTCGACGACGGATGAAATGTTGTCGTTTGTCACTCAACAACTTTGAGCCGGGGTATTTATCATGAAATCATCAATTTTATTGGTTTTATCGGTTGTTTTACTGGCTGGCTGCGACACCTTGCCCAAACGCGATCCCGATTTTGCGCCGGTACAGCCCTCCGCGTTGCGACCACCTGAACAAAACAACGGCGCAATTTATCAGGGGGGCTACGACATGCGTTTATTCGAAGATCATGCCGCGCGCAGGGTGGGCGACATCGTCACAGTAACCTTGATAGAAAGGACCAACGCCAAGAAAAATGCGGATTTGGGCACGTCCAAGGATACCTCGATCAGTGTGGAAGCACCATATTTGTTGGGTATGAGTCCAGCTACCGTGCTTGGACAAGATGTCAAAACAGAGATAGCGACTGCTCAAAGTTTCGATGGCAAAGGCGATGCGCAACAAAGCAATCAACTGACTGGTAACATCAGCGTTACCGTTGTCGAGGTGTTACCCAACGGCAATTTGCGAGTACGCGGTGAAAAAAGGGTTACGTTGAACGATGGCAACGAATACGTACGCCTGTCCGGCATTGTTCGTCCCATTGATATCGATGTCGCCAATACAATTCCGTCATCGAAAGTAGCAGATGCGACCATTATGTACACTGGAGACGGGGCCGTGGCGGATTCCAATAAAATGGGTTGGATCGCGCGGTTTTTTAATAGCCCATTTTTTCCCTTCTAGTGGAGAAAGCACATGTTTACTCTGAAAGTAAAAAATTGGAGGCATGGTTGCTTGCTGGGCAGGTGTCGGCAGCAAGGATGCTGCCGGCTAGCCTACACGGACGTATTAACGGCGTCCTGTCCGGCGAGCAACCATGCCCAGCTACGCTACTTTGATGGGCTGGGGCGATGCAGCGCCTTCATGTTCGTTAGGTTGATCTTGATCGCAGTGTTGTTGCAATTCGGAACCTCGGCTCAGGCGGAGCGCATTAAGGATATCGCGGCCGTCGCCGGAGTGCGCGCCAATCAGTTGGTGGGTTATGGTTTGGTTACGGGTCTGGATAAGTCCGGCGATAAAACCAGGTTTACCGGGCAGGCTTTGCGCAACATGGTGGGGAAGCTTGGCATGAGTTTGCCGGCCGGTATCGATCCTAAATCTAAAAACGTTGCCTTGGTGAGTGTGCATGCGGAATTACCGCCATTTGCCAAACAAGGCCAAACCATTGATGTGACCGTTTCCTCGATAGGGGATGCCAAAAGTTTGCGAGGGGGTTCGTTAGTGATGAGCCCTCTGCGCGGCGCGGACGGAAATGTCTATGCCGTGGCACAAGGCAATTTGGTTGTGGGAGGCTTGAGTGCTTCCGGTCAGGATGGCTCGAAGATTACCGTCAATAATCCGTTGGTAGGACGGATACCCAATGGTGCTACCGTTGAGCGCAGCGTGCCTACGCAATTCGACCAGGGCAGCGATCTGGTTTTTAATCTAAACAACGCCGACTTTACAACGGCTACTCGTATGGCCGAGGCTATCAACAGAGCTTTGGGGGCGGATACCGCCAAAGCACTCGACGCCGCATCGGTTAGCGTCAGGGCGCCAGCCAACAAGGATCAACGCGTAGGATTTGCCTCCGTGGTTGAGAATATCGAAATTCTACCTGACGATGCCCCCGCCAAAATCATCGTCAATTCCAGAACAGGTACCGTCATCATCAACAGCAAGGTTAGAGTCCAACCTTCAGCAGTGTCTCATGGCAGTTTGACCGTGACGATTTCGGAAAACCCGCAGGTCAGTCAACCTGGCCCCTTGTCTCAAGGCTCTACTGTCGTTACTCCGAAATCGGATATTTCGATCAAGGAAGAAAACAACCATATGTTCGTATTCAATCCCGGCGTGACTCTGGATGAAATCGTGCAGGCCGTGAACAATGTCGGGGCCGCGCCTAGCGACTTGGTGGCGATTTTGGAGGCACTGAAATCGGCAGGCGCCTTGCGGGCCGAGTTGATTGTTATTTAGAGGTTCAGGGCCCGCGTCATGTGTCTCGAGTCGAGGTTAGGAGGTTCTCATGTTAAACACCGATACCGCATCCGTTTATACCGACTTTAACGGTCTGGCGAAATTGAAACAAGGCGCCAGAGAACAATCGCCGGAAGCCATCAAGCAGGTGGCCAAACAATTCGAATCCGTGTTTCTGACCATGGTGCTAAAAAACATGCGTCAGGCCAAATTGGCGGACGGCATCATGGATAACAAGCAAAGCGATTTTTATAGGGATATGTACGATCAACAAATGGCTTTGCAATTATCCGGTAATCCCGGCGTGGGCCTGGCGGACCTGATCGCCAAGCAATTGACGCCTAAACCCAAAGCCGACGACGCAGAGCAAATGCAGGCGGGGGATTATTTGAATAGGGCTTTGGGATCGGGCGACGGTTTAGGTGGTCATGCGGCGCGAACCAATGCCGGATCAGCGAAACAGCCTGACTTTACTCGAGCTTTGGATGATTCCGGATTAAATAGTCTGCAAGCCAGTTTGGAGCGCCTGGAGCAAAGTCATCGAGCATTGGAGGAGCGTTGGCAAGCCATGGGTTCAGATATAGGCGGAGGCGCTGCCGTAGCGAATAAACAACTTTTCATGAGCCAGTTATTGCCTCATGCCCAACAAGCCGCCGGTGAGTTGGGAGTGGATGTCAATGTGTTGCTGGCGCAAGCGGCGTTGGAAACCGGTTGGGGGCAATCGGTGATCAAAAACGCAAAGGGCGAAAGCAGTTTTAATCTTTTTAACATCAAGGCCGATAAAGGATGGCAAGGCAAGCAAACGCGGGTATCGACGTTGGAATATGATGGGGGCGTAGCCAATAGGGAAATGGCAGGATTTAGGTCTTATACGTCCTATCAGGAAAGTTTCAACGATTATGTCGACTTTATCAAATCGAACCCTCGTTACGCCGAGGCTCTGAAAAAAGCCGGTAACGCCGCGCAATATGTGCGTGAATTACAAAAGGCCGGTTATGCGACCGATCCTAGGTATGCGGAAAAAATCATGAGCATCTATAATAGCCAAATCGCCGGGCAAATGCAGGCTAACGCCGGATAGGGGGCAGTATGACGCTACGTCTTTTAGATACCGCATTATCCGGCTTGGCGGCTTTTCAGCGTTCGTTGGAGACGACCAGTAACAATATCAGCAACGTCAACACGGAAGGCTATAGCCGGCAGCGCACCGAACTGGCTACTCGTCCCGGGCAATAT
>JAQTYP010000335.1 GCA_028688235.1 Methylomonas sp. | reverse complement strand
GTGGTATTCAAAGACGAACTGACGCTTCAATCCGAACAATTGTTGCTCGGCGTAGCTTTCGTATTCGCCAGTACCTTGACCTATTCGTTGTATTTGGTTGGTGCCGGCGAAACTGTAGTGCGCATGGGGGCGTCGAGATTTACCGCTTATGCGATGCTGGTGGCCTGTGTCGCGACGGCTTTGCAATTTGTGTTGACACATTCAGTCCAGGCGTTAGTATTGCCGCTTAGAGTCTATCAGTTAAGTCTGTTGATGACGCTGATATCGACGGTTTTGCCGGTATTCATGTTGTCCGCGGCGATTCGCCTGATCGGCTCGTCCCGCGTGTCGTTGGTTGGAATGATAGGGCCTGTGTCGACGATATTTATGGCTGCCTACTTTCTCGGCGAAGCCTTGGCCGTGTCGCAAATTGTTGGCGCGATGTTGGTGATAGCCGGAGTGTTGAGTTTGTCTTTAAAGTAATGCTCATGAAGGCGAGGCATCGTCCAGTCCAATGAAAGCCGGAAATGGAGCGATGCAGGATTATTGCTTGGGTAGGCTCGCCATGTCGATAACGAAGCGGTATTTGACGTCGCCTTTCAGCATTCTTTCATAGGCAGTGTTGATCGCTGTCATCGGGATCAGCTCTATGTCGGAGACGATGTTGTGTTCGGCGCAAAAATCCAGCATTTCCTGAGTTTCCTTGATGCCGCCAATCAATGAGCCCGCTAGGTTTCTACGTCGAAAAATCAAGTGGTCTATGCTGGGGGTGGGATGAGGCGTACTGGGTACGCCGACCAAGCACAAGGTTCCGTCGCGTTTCAATAGCGTCAAATAGCGATCCAGATCGTGAGGGGCGGCTACGGTGTTCAGGATGAAATCCAGGCTTTGCTCATGTTGCTGCATTTGTTCCGGGGAGGTGGACAGCACGGCCTGATTGGCGCCTAAGCGCTTGGCATCGTCGATCTTGTCCGCCGACGTCGTAAACAGCACGACCTCGGCGCCGAAGGCCCTGGCAAATTTGACAGCCATGTGCCCCAATCCACCCAGGCCAACGATGCCGACTTTATGGTCGGGACCGACCTTCCAGTGGCGAAGCGGTGAATAGGTCGTAATGCCTGCGCATAGCAGAGGAGCGACAGCCGCCGGCTCCAGTTTGTCAGACAGGCGCAACACGAAGCGCTGGTCGACGACGATTTGGTTCGAGTAGCCGCCGTAAGTCATTTTGCCGGAGTGCTTGTCCAGGCTGTTATAGGTAAATACGGTATCGCCGCAAAATTGCTCTTGATGATCCTGGCATTCGGGGCAAATGCCGCACGAATCGACCATGCAACCGACGCCGACCAGGTCGCCAGCTTTGAATCGATCGACTTCGTTGCCGACCAAGACGGCGCGACCGACGATCTCATGGCCGGGAACGATGGGATATTTGGTGCCGTTCCATTCATTGCGGGCCTGGTGGATGTCGCTGTGGCAGACTCCGCAATAATTGATTTCGATCAGCACATCGCGGGGTCCCGGACTGCGGCGTTTGAAATGGTGGCTGCGTAGCGGCGTTAATGAATTGTAAGCCGCATAACCGTAGCATTTCAGCATGTCTGGACTCCTGGAGTATTGAATAAATGTGGGCTAATAGGATCCCATCAGTGTAAACCTTTTCGGCTCGGGGCGTGCTAAACTCGCTCCGACATTCGGTATTTTACTAAGGATGGTTCGATACTTCGAACATTGCGAAAGCGCCAGACAATGAGGCAATCGTTTATATCTACAGGCCCAAAAAATATACAGGAAGTGCAATAACTGCAAACTTTCATACCGATATAGATCCTGCAACACGTTATTTCCTGCCCAATTCCGTGCAGGGCTTTGTCGCAGTGTATGCGATCGGTTTATATCTCAACGCTCAGTCCGTATCAGTGTGAGCGGTTGTTATTCGTTTAAATGCCGCCGACAGCAGGTGGTTATGGAATGCCATGCCGACGAAGCGATCGTCTTCATCTACGATGGGGATGCGGTGGTGACCCTCATCTAATATCAGTGGGAATAATTCGGCGATATCGCTATCGCCGCGCAACGTCTTGACCTTACGGGTCATGATGTGTCCGATGAATTCCGGTTTATCGGTATGGATGTCCGGAGTGCGTTTAATAAAGCTCAGCCATTTATCCTGAAAACTGACGTAGGGAGTCAATTTCAGGTTTTTGAAGAAATCGTAACGGGTAACTATGCCTATTACCCGCCGGCTTTTATCCAGTACCGGCAGCGCCTTAAGGTTTCCTTCGTACATGAGGTTCCAGGCAATCTCGATTTCGGTGCCGTATTCGACGGTGACGATGTCTTGTTGCATGATGTCTTTGCAGCTTAGATTGCCGATACGCTTTTGAAACGACAGTAATTGCAGTCGGGCGAATAACTGCAGCAATTCATTGTTGCCTACGTCCAAAAAATGATTCAGGTTGCGAGTGATTTGCTCGACGTCGTTCGGATCGATGTCGGTCAAATTGACTATCGACGGTGGTTGCCGGGCCCCAGGATGGGTAACGGCAGACCGAGCAGGGTAGTCCCGTCTTAAAATCAACCGGTTAATCAGGTAGGCCAGCATCAGCATCAATGCGATGTTGATGCCGACCGGCATTAATACGAAATCCACGTTCGGAGAAGATGGCAGACTGCCGCTCAATACGGGCGCCAGCGCAGTTGCAGCGCCGGGAGGATGCAAGCAGCGCATGAGCAACATGGCCAGTATGGCCGATCCAGCCGCTATGCCGGCAGCTAATGGGAGGTCGTCTATGTAAGCGGCGGACGTCACGCCGAGGATAGCCGATATCAGCTGGCCGCCGGCAAACGGCCAAGGTTGGGCCAAGGGGCTGGCCGGAGTTGCAAACAATATGGCTGCCGATGCGCCCATCGAGGCCACTAAAATGGCGGATTGTTCGGCGGCATAACTGCGAGTCAGCACACAGGTCAGTAAAATGGCGCTGAAGCCGGCGAGGGCGGCGATGGCTTTGTCCTTATGGCTTAAACTAACCGGCTCGATCGCGAGATGGCGTAAGTAGCGAAATAAACTCATTGCATACCCCCCAATCGGTGGTCGGCGACATTTAATCCAATGTCGCCGATGCGACGTGAAAGGCGTCGCTGTAGATGTTTTTAAAGGTGGCGCCTTTCAGAAAGGCTTTGCGCTTGGTTTGATTGACCATGTCAGGGTGGCCGCACAAATACACTCGCCAATCTTTCAGGGTCGGCAATTCCGCTAGTGCAACTTCGTTGGCACGGCCTTGGACTATACCCGCGGGCGCCTCTCCGCGCGACACGCAGGCCGTGTAATTGAAGTTGGAATGTTGTTGTTCGAGTTGGCGCATTTCGTTTATCCAGTACAGGCCGTCCATTTCCCGGCTGCCGTGATAGAGATGGATTTCGCCGCGGTGTCCATGATGCAGGGCTTCTTCGATAATGCCGGTTAGCGGAGCCAGTCCGCTACCCGTGCCTATCAGTAACATGTTTTGCTCCAGATCGTTCGGCAGGTAGTAACACAGGCCTTGCGGATCGGAAACCTCCAGGCGGTCGCCTATGTTGAGTTCCCGGTGCGCCCATTCGCTGAAGCGCCCGCCCGCCAAGCGGCGGATATGGAAGGTCAGCTTATGTGCGTGTATTCGATTGTTGGCGATGGAATAACTGCGGGTCAAGCCGTCGGCCCGTTTTAGATTGACGAATTGCCCGGCGTAATAGTCCAGCGCTTCAGTGCATGCAATCGTCAGCAGCAGCGTTTCCGGGTTCAGCAATTCCTTGCCGACAACCTCGCAGGGAGTGAAGGCCGTGGCAGACGCGCCAAGGCCTATGCTCATGTCCGCGTGCGGCATGCACAAACAGGCCAGAAAATAGTTTTGGTGTTTCAAAACGTCTTTCAAGCCCAGTTACGCAGAGTCGGGCGGGGCGACATTCAGGCTACGAACCATGCAACTCTGGCAATTGCCTTCGCGGCAGGCATAGGGAATGTCTATCTGCTCCCGCAGCAAGGCATCCAATAGGGATTCGCCTGCTTCGCAGCTGATCCGCCGATCACCTATGGTGATGTTTGTCGACGACATTCTTCTATCCTCCCTTTAGCGGCCCAGCACGTCGTTGCGGGTACTTTCGGCAATGGCCGCCGCTTGGCCGATCAAATCCGCCGGCACGTTCAGTTCCTTTAACGTCGAGCCTAAATGTTCCATGACGACGTCGAAATGGAAGTCATCCAAGCCCAGGTTTTTAACCAAGTGCGCATGTGCTTGGCGCATGTCGGTGCCGTTGTAATGATTCGGACCGCCAAATGCCATCG
>JAQTYP010000334.1 GCA_028688235.1 Methylomonas sp. | reverse complement strand
AAGTAACATGAGACTGATCACAAACGTCACAAAATAAGAAATAAAACATGGCCATCCTCCCCAAAACACAGCACAAAGGCCGACGCATCGCGATGCCCCAGGCCGAAATGACCAAGGATAGCGAGGATCAGCACAAAAGAGAGCCAATTTTTGGAGTGTCGTAAGGCATTCATGTCAAATAAATTTATCACACGAAAGCAGTAATACCCAGTTTTTTGCCGTTGTACACACAGACGGCTGGATTTGTCAGTTATCGACTTTTGAGAGAATAGCTCATTGAGTTATACGGATTCACGCAGATGTGCAGCTATGTCCGCTTTCTGGTTATGACTGAACCTTGAGTAATTTTTGGACTTCGAAATGGCTGCAAGGGACCGTCAGCAATGATTCGTGGTGCATGGAAAATAGCCATTCCGGACCGTCGGTGTTCAGAAGAGACCAGTTCGACAGTTTAAAATGGCGGCTGGTGACACGACTGCTTGTATTACCCCGTCTACAAAGGCTTTGATAACCTGGGCGGTTTTCAGCGCTTGCTGGGCTTTCAACCCAATACCAAATGGGCAGTGATGATTTTTGGCTTGTTTCATGGTTTTGGCTTGGCGACCAAATTGCAGGATTTCTCCTTGCCTCAAGCAGAGCTATGGAAAAATTTATTGGCCTTTAATGTCGGCGTGGAGATAGGCCAATTTGTGGCTCTGTTGTTTATCTTGATCACTCTCGATTTTTGGCGTCGACACCGTAGTTACTATTCCTTTTCCACCGCTACCAACACCCTTTTAATGACCGGAGGACTGATTCTGTTCGGTTACCAAATGACCGGCTACATCATCAACGGATAACACCATGAATGACACCAAGCCTCCCGTTCAATCGTTAAAATCCCTAACTATCGCGTCCATTTTTGCAACGCTGCTGGCTGGTCTTATTCTCATTACCGCCATCCTGCCGGCTGAATACGGCATTGACCCGACCGGCTTCGGACGCATGACAGGCTTAACCGCGTTATCCACGCAAACAACAGCCACGAGTCAGTCGCTGACGATTGCCTGTCCGGCACAGAACACCGCTGAAAACTTGGCGCAAAATGGTCAACAACCACCCACGACCCAGTGGCAGGATACTGTCAAAATCGTGGTGCCCGCCGGCGAGGGGCTGGAATACAAATTCCATCTGATAAAAGGCGCTGCCCTGGAATATTCATGGGCTACCGACGGAGCAAGACTTTATTTTGATTTTCATGGCGAACCGCAAGGCGATAAGACCGGTTATTTTAAAAGCTACAAAGAAAGTACCGACAATCAGTCGAGCGGCTCTTTATCAGCACCATTCGAAGGCTCTCACGGCTGGTTTTGGGAAAACAAATCCAGCTCGCCAGTGACCGTTGTACTGAATACCAAGGGTTCTTATCGGATTTTGGGTTTAATGTAATGACGCATATCTACCTGGAGATGTCGTATGAAACCATTAAAAAAAATTGACAAGTTAGTAAAAAACGAGAGACACAAAAAGTGAAAAATCTGGACGCCTAATGTCTAGTAATTGGAAAATGCATGACAATAAAACTCCTTTGATTTAAGGCTCAATAAAATGCCGGCTTTAACCATAGGCAAACTTGCCAAACAAACCGGTGTCACTGTAGAAACCATTCGCCACTATCAACGCATCGGTTTATTGATGGAACCTGACAAACCTGATAGCGGTTATCGCTGTTATTCAGCTGATGCGGTTAGCCGAATCCGTTTTATCAAACGTGCGCAACAAGCTGGGTTTACCTTGAAAGAAATTGCCACCTTACTATCGCTTGACGGGGCGCACTGTGCCGATGTACGGCAACTCGCTGAGCAGAAATGCCAGCAGATCGATCAACAAATCAGGGACTTAACGGCTCTTCGGCAGATATTGGGAGTTATGGTCAACGACTGCCAGCAGACAGCGTCATCCGCTCATTGCGCTATTCTCGATGCCTTTAGCGAAGACACATCAACCCAGCCCTAATTTTTTATCTCGGACTTGACTCTGTTCTAAGCAACAGGGTTTAGACTCCTTGCCAATATTGAGCATGGTTTGGATTAGGAGATTACTATGAATACAGACCCTGAAACCCCCGCTAACACCCCGTCATGGTTAGGTATCGGAGCCCTATTGGCTGCTATAGGGGCTTCGGCATGCTGTGTCGGGCCATTTTTGCTGTTGTCGTTGGGTATTGGCGGCGCATGGATAAGCACGTTGACGACACTGGAACCGATCCGACCATTTTTCATCATCTTAACCCTGCTTTTTATAGGACTCGGGTATCGAAAACTCTATCTAACGCCTTACCGTTGCGAGGAAGGTGATATCTGTGCCACATCCGACATCCAAAACCGACAACGCCTAATTTTTTGGTTGGGTTCCGTATTCATTCTGCTACTGCTGGCCTTTCCCTGGGTAGCACCTTTTTTCATGGCTTGATCGGAGTCCGATATGACCATTAAAACCAGTTTGTTAATTTTGAGCTTGTCATCAAGCGCTCTATGGATGCCGGCAGCCTGTGCTGAAACAACTGTTGCACAGCCAAACCAACAGCAAACGGTGACGCTGAATATAGAAAACATGACCTGTACCCTATGTACAGTCACCATCAAAAAAGCCTTGCAGAAGGTCAAAGGCGTAAAAGAAGTGACTGTCGATTACGATGCCAAAACTGCGGTGGTCACGTTCGATGGCCTAAAAACCGATAGTACAGCATTGATCAAAGCCACCACGAATGCGGGATATCCGGGTTCCCTCGCTCCACCGGTTTCTCGATAAAGCTGAGGGTTGGTCTATGTCTGATTGCTGCTGCTCAAATACATCCACCAAAACCAAACAGATTTGTCCTGAATGTGGTTCGACTTGTAAAAGTGTCGGTATGCCTACGCTTTACCATCAGGTTAGGTTTCCAGAGAACCAGTCGCTTATCACTGATAGCTATTATTTTTGCCCGGCCAAACTATGCTCGGTTGGGTACTTTTCCAGTGCGGATAACACTATTCCAAAACAGCATTTACGAAGCTATCCAGCGATTCAAAATAACGCACTTTGTTACTGTTTTGATATTGATGCCGAGCGGTATTTATCAGCGCTCAACGATCACAGGGAAGAACCGATCATAAATTTCATCAAGCAACGCACCAAAGCGAACGAATGTGCGTGTGACATCAGAAACCCGTCGGGTCAATGCTGTTTAGCGAATTTTAAGAACATGAGCCAGGTAACAGCTTGACTAACAAATCCGACGCCTGGATCGCTTGTGGTTCGGTACATGAAACCAGGTTAATTGCATTGTATTTTTGGAGCAATAGGGCTACGATAAATAAGTAATGAAGATCCCTACACTTAAGTTTTAGACTTTTATCTGGTTAAACTGAATCACATGTTCAGCAATCGCATAGTATTGATGTTAACGCTCATTATGGCTCTCATGCCTATGGCGGTGACCTATGCGCATTACACGGATGTTGCCAGTCAAATTGCGGCGTTGCCTGTTTCTATGACGGTGGACCATGCAAATCAAAACACTCAATCAGAGCAGCAAGCTGCCGATCATTGCCAACCGCATTCGTCACATCCCGATAAACTACAGTCATCTGGCTGTGGCTTTCATGTTTGCGCCGACTGCGCAGTGATCTCGACTTTTCAATTCATTTCAACTCATAGCCCAAGTTTTTATAGTCTTTCAGAAAAACTGGAGCCACTCTCCCTGATTGCGCCTCCGGCTATCAGGCCACCCATCTCTCCCTTCTAAGCGTTTTAGGTCGATAGTGTCTTTCCCTAAAGACACCGCTCGACTATTCCAGGTAACTCAATTCTCGTCGGCTCGGTGATTTTTGCCGTGTCTATGCCCCAACTGGTTACCATGTGACAACAACGTTTCGAGAACAATCATGTCATCCGTATTGCAATTAACCCGTTATCTGTCGGTCGCTGCACTGGTGCTGGCTTGTGGCTTTGCCGTTGCCAATGAACAGTCGCTGTTAACCCTGGAGGCGGCCACGCAAAAAGTCACACAGGATAATCCTGATCTGGCGCAAATGCTGGCCCGTGCTCAAGCCATGGCGGCCATTCCCTCGCAAGAAGGCAGCCTGCCTGATCCGCAAATCAGTTTTAACGCTATGAGTCTGCCGGTGGATAACTTTAATACCCGGCAAGTCGATATGACGCAAATGAGATTCGGCCTGTCTCAAGCCATTCCGTTCCCCGGCAAGTTGGCACTCAAGGAACAGGCGGCCAACGATGAAGCCGAAGCGGCCAACCTAAATGCTGACGAAGTACGTCTG
>JAQTYP010000333.1 GCA_028688235.1 Methylomonas sp. | reverse complement strand
GAGGCTGGATGCATCACTTGTTTCCGCGTGAATCCGCCATCTACCGACAAACCCGTCTTATCCTGAAACACTTCACTCAGCGATTGACACCGCAAAGACGGATTAGCCAGAAGCGGCATGCCTAGCACCGTTACGTTTTTAGGCGTCGAAAGGCGCGTACGCCCCGGTAAACGCTTCCAACTTTTTAGCCATCGGTAATGGGCATAACTTACTTTGGTAGAGTCTTGAATCAGTTGCTACCAGCATCGCCTATCTGTTCGTCCAACACAACAATTTCCTTAAAAAACTCGAGTAACGAGAATTCTAACAATGGGGTAGTTTTTACCCTGTTGCTGAGAACTAGAAACGAGCAACAATCCATTAGATATTCTTGTATCTGGCGTTTAATCATGGCTGAGGCAACTGAGTATAGATACATGCGTGATTGCTTGCCATTTTTTCTCTGTAAGTCTCGCGCACATCGTGGCGCACAACGGGGTAAGGTCTTGCAATAGAGCATCCACAACAAAACAATTCAGGCAGATAAGCATTCAACTGCGGTCAACGACAGTCTAAATGCAGTCGTCTACTTGTGGCCGGATCGTGCCAAGGAGGCGGAAGGTGACTTGCCGAAAAGCTGCCATTCGCTGAACCTAAGGATAGAAAATTACGCCAACGTCCTTAGCAACCAATATTAGCCGACTGCCGCCTATGACCAGAGACATATTTCAGTTGCAAGCAATGTCTGTTTGAACGCTCGTCAGTTGCATTTAATTCCGGTCGAAAATTGCGCTGATTGCTGGTTTGCGTGTTTTTGATTGCAAGCCGCTACAATTAGCCATCGCCTACGAATCAGCATAAGCCTTACTCCGGATGACCAATGATGCGCTGATTTTTTCGTGAATTAACTGCCGGCTTCTGCCGGGTGTGGTAATGGCGGTTTAGCCAGACACCGGCTATAGTTATCGCTAATTTTGCGCTTTCCACCTACACGGGCTCGGAGTTTGGCAATGGACGACATTTTCGGTTTAATCGGTATTCTTCTGGTTGCGGTCCCTATCGCCGTGATCGTGATGTTGGCAAAAGTGCTTGGCAGGCAGCAGAGCCAGCATGCCGAACTGATCCAGGCAGTAAACAAACTCGATTCTGTGCTGCAACAGCAGCAATCGACTTTGCGCGAACTATTGGGCAGGATTGCAGCGGTGCCGGTCGAGCCGGCTATTGCGACTGAAACGCCGCCAGCAGTCGTCATGGAACAAGCCATAGACATCGACGCCTACACGCCAGCCGCCGAAGCGAGGCATGCGCCACCTGAGCCAATATCGGAAGATTGGCCCGAGTCCGAGTCGCATTCGGCAGCGGCCGATACAACCGACGCCTGGGCTGTAGCGGAATGGCGAGCCCCTGAACCTAGCCGATTCGAATTGGCGGCCAAACAGATTCTGACGGAAATCTGGAACTGGATCATCGTCGGCGAAGGCCATAGGCCGGAAGGCACGTCTATGGAATATGCGGTAGCCAGCAATTGGTTGTTGCGCATAGGCGTGGTGATTTTGGTTACCGGTATCGGCTTTTTCCTGAAATATTCCATCGATAACGGCTTACTCGGCGAACGGGCCAGAGTCGCTTTGACCGTATTGACGGGGCTGGGCATGATAGTCGCGGGGGTACGCCTGGTTGGCGGTCGCTATCATTTGTTCAGCCAGGGCCTTTTGGGCGGAGGCATCAGCGTGTTGTATTTCAGCGTCTTCGCCGCCTTCAGCTTTTATCATTTGCTGGCGGCTTTTCCGGCTTTCGCGTTGATGATCGTCGTCACGGCTTCGGCTTGCGTATTGGCTGTACGCTTGGATTCCATGCTGGTCGCTATTTTTGCTATCGTTGGCGGCTATTGCACGCCGATTCTGTTGTCCACAGGCCAGGTCAATTTTGTCGGCTTGTACTCTTATATGCTGTTGTTGGGCGCGGGGCTTTTGACGGTCAACGCCTACAAACACTGGCATTTATTGAACTTCCTGAGCTTTTTCTTCAATTACGCATTATTTTTCGGTGCTTTAAGCAATTACGAGTCCCGATATTTTTGGGAGGTCCTGCCGTTTTTGACGGCATTTTTCGTACTCTATTCGACGATGGTATTCCTGTATTGCCTGGTCAATCGGGTGAAATCCACGTTGCTGGACGTGCTGGCCCTGATGGTCAATGCCGGCATATTCTTCGCGACGGCCCGTTATTTGGTGCTGGGCGAATTCGGCACGGTATGGACGGCGGCGATCAGTCTGGGCCTGGCGGCTTTTTATATCGCCCACGTCTACTATTGCCTGGCGCGGCGCATCGAAGACCGCGAATTGCTACTGAGCTTCATTGCGTTGGCGGCCTTTTTTGTGACGATAACACTGCCGCTGGTATTGTCCGATCAATGGATCACCGTCAGTTGGTCGCTACAAGCTTTGGTCATGTTGTGGATGGCCGGCAAATTGCGTAGCGCGTTTTTGCGGCAGGTGGCTTATTTACTCTATTCGATCGTACTGATACGGTTTTGCTTCGTCGACCTGCCGTCCCAATATGGCAGGCCTTTAGGCGATCAAGGTACTTGGAGCGGATTTTTATTGGGTTTGCTGGAACGCTTGGTCAGTTTCGGCATCCCTATCGCTACCTTGGCCTTGGCTTACCGTTTGATAGAAAAACCCGTGTCGGCGTCGCCGCTCGCCTGCGAGTCCAAGAACGATGTGCCGCTGTGGTTGAAGGATAACGCTTTGTTGCAAGCTGTCGTCATTTTGGTCGGTGCTTTGCTGTTCGTCGTCGTGCAACTGGAGTTATACCGCAGTTTCGGCTTTTTATATCCGCCGTTGCAATTGCCGTTGTTGACGTTGGTCTGGCTGGCTGCCAGCGTGCTGTTATTGATGCGTTATCTGGCGGCATCGGGAGACTGGCTGTTGAAAGCCCTGCAGTTCTGCGTGATGGCGGTCGTGCTTAAATTGCTGTTTTTCGATTTGCCGTCGTGGGATTTGCTGCTGACTCACGTTGCGTATGGCGATAGCGTTCGTACCTTGCGTTACGGAGGACAATACTCCCTCGAATTGGGTTTGATGTGCTTGCTGGATTTCGCCGCCATCATCGGTTTCCTGGCATTTGCCTGGAACAGCCTGGGCCGGGCGGGTCAGCAAGCCGAAGCCATAAGGTCATGGCTGGGGGGAAGCGCTTTGGTTCTGCTGTTTGCTTTCCTGAGCCTCGAGATCAACTCGCTGCTCTATCAATATGTACCCGGCCTGCGTTCGGGCGGCGTGACGATTTTGTGGTCTATTTTCGCGTTGACGGCTATCTTCCAGGGAATCAAGCGCCGCATGAAGATACTGCGCCTGATTGGTTTGGGGTTGTTTGTGTTGGTGGCCTGGAAGGTGTTTTTCATCGATTTGGCGCGCCTGGAACAAATTTTCCGGATTCTGGCCTTTCTGTTGTTAGGGATGCTGGTGTTGGGCGGTGCTTATTTTTACATGCGCTATCAACAACTCTTTATCGCTAACGCGTCCGACGGGAAATCGACATGAACATCAAACATGCTGTGATACTGCTTTCGTTTGCGGCCCAGGTTCATGCCAACGAGGATGCGCCTTACCGCTTTAGCCGCGACGTATTGTTCGAAGCAAAAGATAGTCAGCAGTTGCTGGCCGTGCCGCTGGATAGCGGGGTTTATGCCGGCAGTTCCGCCGATTTCAGCGACTTACGCCTGATCGACCATGACGGCGCGGAAACTCCTTATACCTTGCAAAAGATAACCGGCAGTAAAACCGTTACAAACCGCGTGGCTGTCAGGGCCGAGAAGCCTGTGATGGCAAAGTCCGGCCAGGACGGCATCGTCATTTCAGTGAAGCTTGCGCCGGATGAAACATGTCGTGTCGACGGTTTGACGATAGTTACAGGTCAACGAGATTTCGAATATCAGTTGCAGGTTCAAGGATCTGCGGATGGGGACAGTTGGCAGACCTTGGCCAATAAAGGGCTTATCTACGATTATTCCCGCCACATGGATTTCGGCAATCGCGACGTCGAACTGTCAGACAATGATGCCAGGCAGTTTAAAATTACGGTGGCCGAGGCCATTCAAAACCAGGCCGGCGGGGCGATGGAGCTGACGCGCTCGTTGCAGAACGGCAACGAATTTCAACGCGAAGAAAAAATAGATATTCTAAGCCAGCCCCTGCGCATAGAGCGCATAGAACTGTGGCGCAACGAAATCGAAACCGTGGCCGAAGCCGAGCGGCGTTTCGACTATCCCATCGCGGGGTTCGAGGTCAGGCAAGATCATCAAAAACAAATCACCGAGATCGATGTCGATGCGCGATTATTGCCGT